>JASFRI010000292.1:0-5665 GCA_050115015.1 Acidobacteriota bacterium | reverse complement strand
CGGGCATCCTCGTCGCCCGCACGGATGCCGAGGCCGCCACGTTCATCGACAGCCGCAACGACGAGCGCGATCAGCCCTTCATCCTCGGTGCGACGAACGTCCAGCTCCCGAGCTACAAGCTCAGCTTCCTGGCCATCCTCAAGAACCTCCACGACCTGGGGGTGGAGGACAGCCGCGGGCACCTGCTCTTCTCGATCTCGGACGAGGAGTACGAACAGGCGTCACGATGGCTGGAGCGCACCGGGGTGATGACGCTCATCCGCGAGGCCGCCGCGAGCTTCGGTGGTGCGGCACGCTTCGGGCCGATGCTCGACGACATCGCCGGCCGGGCCCTGGAGGCCTGGTCGGCGGAGGCCGGCCTGAAGACGTACGGCCGGGCCATCGCGGATGTGATGGAGTTCCGCGCCAACGAGGGCGAGACCTTCGACATGAGCGTCGACGAATGGCTGGCATTCGCCGGCACCGCCTCCTTCCACGCGGCACGGGAGAAGGCGGCCTCCATGGGCATCCGGGTCATCTGGAGCTGTGAGCTGCCCAAGACCCCCGAGGGCTACTACCAGCTGGAGGCGGGCCTCGACTACGCCATCGCGAAATCGCTGGGCGTGGCGCCCTTCGCGGACATCCTCTGGATGGAGACCAAGACGGCGAAACTGGACGACGCCCGGCGCTACGCGGAGGCCATCCACGCCGTCTATCCGGACAAGATGCTCGCCTACAACCTGTCCCCCTCGTTCAACTGGGACACCACCGGGATGAGCGACGAGGAGATGAAGCGCTTCCCCGAGGAGCTGGGAAAGCTGGGCTTCGTGTTCAACTTCATCACCTACGGCGGCCACCAGATCGACGGCCTGGCGGCGGAGGAGTTCGCCACCGCGCTACGGGACGACGGCATGCTCGCCCTGGCCCGGCTGCAGCGGAGGTTCCGCCTGCTGGAGTCCCCGTACCGCACGCCCCAGAGCCTGGTGGGCGGCGCGCGCCTCGACGGGGCTCTCATGGCGTCGACGGGACGCACCGCGTCGACCAAGGCGATGGGCAAGGGCTCGACCCAGTTCCAGCACCTGGTCCAGACGGAGGTCCCGACGAAGCTCCTGGGCGAATGGCTGGAGATGTGGAAGGAGCACTACGAGGTCCCCGGGGCCATGACGGTGGAGCTACGCCCCCACACCGCGGGGTCGGACCTGCTGGAGCTCAACGTCCTGGAAGGCGACGGGGAGAAGCGGGCCAGCATCGTGTTCGCCAGCATTCTCGACCGGCACGGCAGGAGCTTCCTCTCGGTACGGGACCAGAACACCTACGACGTGGGGCTGCGGAAGAAGCGGCTCATGACGCTGATCCACCTGTTTCTGATCCACCGCTACAAGGCCGAGCTGGTCCACTACGTCACCCCTACCGAGGACAACGAGTACCAGACCCGGAAGATGAAGAACCACGGGCTGTTCAGCGAGGTGCGCAGCGAGATCGGCCACATCATCGTGGCGACGGTGAACCCGGACCGCATCGCGGAGCTTCTCGAGCCCGACCGGGAGGCCCTCCGGAAGCTCATCGACAAGACCGGTCCGCCCTCGACGTAGCTCTCTTTACCCGTCGCCCCGATCCCGGTCTTTTCGCAGACGGGCGAGGTGCTCCCGCAGGCGTGCCTCGTGGCCCCGACCGGTGGGCCGGTAATAGGTCCGTCCCCGCAGCTCCTCCGGCAGGTAGTCCTGCTCGACGAAGGCGTCGTCGAAGTCGTGGGGATACCGGTAGCCCTTCCCCCACCCGTCGGCCTTCATCCGCCCCGTGGGGGCGTTCCGCAGGTGCAGCGGGACCGGCGGCAGCGGTCCGCTCCGGACGTCCTCCTGGGCCGCCTCGATGGCGCGGTAGGAGGCGTTGCTCTTCGGCGCCGCCGCCAGGTAGGTGGTCGCCTGGGCGAGGACGAGCCTTCCCTCGGGCATGCCGATGGCGTTCACGGCGGTGAAGGCCGCCGTGGCGATCACAAGCGCCTCCGGATCGGCGTTCCCAACGTCCTCGGAGGCCAGGATGATGAGCCGCCGGGCGATGAACTTCGGATCCTCGCCGGCCTCGATCATCCGCGCCAGCCAGTGCAGCGCCGCGTCCGGGTCGGACCCGCGGACCGACTTGATGAACGCGGAGATCGTGTCGTAGTGCTGCTCCCCCCGGCGGTCGTACCGCGGGGCCCGGCGCTGCAGCGCCTGCGTCACGAGCGCCGCGTCGACGACCCGGTCCCCGGCGCCGGAAGGCCGCGCCAGCCGGACGGCCAGCTCCAGCGCGTTCAGGGCGACCCGCGCGTCCCCGCCACAGAGCTCGGACAGGAGCTCCAGGGCGTCCTCCTCGCAGGTCACGCCCCGGTCCCGGAGAAGGTCGTCGTCCTGCAGCGCCCGGCCCAGGATCCGCCGGATGGCATCCGGGCCCAGGGGCTGCAGCATGCAGATCCGGCTCCGGGACAGCAGTGGGCCGATCACCTCGAAGGAGGGGTTCTCGGTGGTCGCGCCGATGAGGATGAGGGCGCCCTCCTCGACGCTATGGAGCAGCGCGTCCTGCTGCGCCTTGTTGAACCGGTGGATCTCGTCGAGGAAGAGGACCGTCCGGATCCCACGCGCCTGGCCGCGCTCCGCCTCGGCGATGACCGCGCGGACGTCCGCCACACCGGCGGCCACCGCGCTCAGCTCACGGAAGGCGGATCCCGTCGTGCGGGCGATGATCCGCGCCAGGGTCGTCTTGCCGACCCCGGGGGGGCCCCACAGGATCATCGAGAACGGCTCCCCCGCCTCGATGGCGCGGCGCAGGACGCCCCCCTCCCCCACGAGGTGGGCCTGGCCCTCCACGTCCTCCAGGCGGTCCGGCCGCATCCGGTCCGCCAGCGGTGCCGTGCGGGCCCGCGCCTCCCGCGCCTCGTCCTCGAACAGGTCCATGGTTCCCTCCGGCGCTCCCTCCGCGGAGCGCCCCGGTACCGGGAGGATACCCCACGGCGGGGGCGTAGGTGCCCCGTGTCCCTTCACGCCACCGCCGCCATCGGGTATCCTTCGTGGAGCTGCCCGTGGCGTGCAGGCCCGGCTCCTCCGCCGGAGCCTCCGCGGGAAGCCCCCCGGGGGGACCCCATGCGCTGGCCCGCAAGACGGCCCCGGAAGTCCCGGCTCGCCCCGTGGTACCGTGCGCGCGTCGCCGGCCTGGTCCTGGCCGCCGCCATCACCGCCGGAGCGTCTCCCGCGCCTCCGGACGGGGTGGTGCTTCTCCACAGGCTGTCCCGGACGGCGGAGCTGTTTCGCGACGCCGCGCTCCGGTTCACGTGTCGCGAGACCATCAGCTGGAGCGGTCGCGCCATCCAGCCGGGAGGCGAGGCCTTCGAGTACCTCTTCGTGTACGACGAGGACGAGGGGTTCCGCGACTACCGCACGCCGGTCTCGCGGCTGGGGGGGAAGCATGCCCCGACGGAGGTCTCCCCCCTCGAGCGCGGCGTGCCGCGCTACCTGAGCAACGCCTACCTGTGGATCTTCGCGTTCCGGGAGAGCCGGTGGAACCTCCACCACTACCGCGTGCTCGGGGTCGAGAAGGTCGACGGGGTGCAGACCACGAAGGTCGAGTTCGAGCCGGTCCCCCCGTACCGGGACGGCCTCAACGACTGGTTCGGGGTGGCCTGGGTCGACCCGGAGCTCGGGCAGCTGGTCAAGGTGGTCGCCCAGCGGCCCGTGGATTACGAGACCCGCAGGAAGCTCGACGAGGTCCGGAAGGCGGAGCTCGTGGACGAGGTCGAGGCCGTCTTCGAGGTGATCACGACGCGGTTCACGGAGGAGAAGAACGGACTCCGGTTTCCCGGGGTCGTGGAGATCGACCAGTCGCGGTACCGCTGGGATGCGGGGACCCTGGCCGGCCGGAGCCTTCGGAGGTTCCGCTGGCGGGTCTTCCGGGAGGCCGCCGGAGAGGAGGACGTGCGCCCCGTGAAGCGGGTGAAGCTGCTGGAGGTCCGGCAGCGCTACCGCGACTACCGGTTCTTCTCGGTCCGCACCTCCGACGAGATCCGGGAGTTCATCCGCGGGGAGCCGCAACGGACCGAGGACTGAGCCCCCCTCCGGGCTGGTGTATGATCCGGTCCGGAGTCCACCGAGGGGGAGGTCCCGCAACGCCATGACAGCCCGCCGCCCGCCGACCAGCGCCGCCCTGATCCTCGTCTTCCTTCTCGCCCTTCCGGCCCTCGCGGGAACGAAGGTCACCAGCACCTGGTCCGCGCCGGGTCTCGAGCCGGCGACCTACGCGAAGGTCGCCGTCCTGGCCCGGTTCGAGGACGACGTGACGCGGCGGATCCTCGAGGACGCCATCGTCGAGGGGCTGGCCGATCGGGGGATGGAGGCCGTGCCGGCCTACAGCACGTTCACGGAGGCGGACCTCGCCGACGACGACGCCGTCGCGGCCCGGGCGGCAGAGCTCGGCCTGGACGCCGGGATCGTGTTCACGGTGACCGGCGAGGACACCCAGGTGAAGTCCGGCAGCAACGTCCATGCGAGCGTCGGCGTGCCCGTCCGGGCCGGCCCCTTCAGCGTGTTTGTGGGCACCAGCGTACCTCTGGGCGGCGGCACGAAGAAGGTCACGACGGTCGGCGTGAAGTCCGAGTTCTTCGTGAAGGACGGTGAAGGTCCCCTCTGGATTGCCACCTACTCCACCGACCTGAAGGGTGGCAACGAGCAGGCGGCGCAGCAGATCGGCGCCCGGGCCCTGAAGCAGATGAAGAAGGCGCGCCTCTTCGAGTAGGGTCATCGACGGCTGCGCCCGGACAGGGGCGGCCGGAACCCGTCGTTCATCATCCGGAGGCCGGAGAGAGGCATCCAATTGAGCTTTCGGTCCGGGGAGAGGACGGCCGGAGGACCCGCCCGTTTGCGGCGCCTCCTCCGCATCCCCCTGGTCGCCGCGTACGGCCTGGCCGCCGGCTCCATCCTGCTGTTCCTCCTGTTCGAGATCGCTCCGGGACTGACCTCGTCGCTGGGGCTGCAGGGCATCCGCTACTACGCCCTGCGCAGCAGCTACACGCCGGACCCCGACCTGGTGTTCATCCTGCGGCACACCGGCTTCTCCCGGGCCGGGCGGTTTCGCGGCGACCTCTACGCCCCCGGTCTCGGCGTCGACGTACCCTGGCGCCGGTACCGGGTTTCGTTCAACGATCTGGGGTTCCGGACCAACTCCTCCAGCCCACCGTTCTCGGTGGCGCTGATCGGTGATTCTTACGTCGCGACCGGCGACACGGATGCCGAGACGCTGAGCGAGCTGCTGCGGAAGGCGTCGGGCCTGTCCACGTTCAACCTGGGTCGCGGGTGGTACGGGCCGGCACAGTACATCGAGATCGCCCGGCGCTTCCTCCCGGAGCTCCACCCCCGCTACGCGGTGCTGACGATCTTCGCCGGGAACGACCTGGAGGACCTCCGCCAGTACGAATCATGGAGGGCCGGCGGAAGCTACTACGATTTCCGGATGATCGAGGCGGGGCTGCCGGGACGCTACTGGAGCGCCGTGCGCGACACGGCGGCGTTCCTCCGGCGACGGGGGAAGGCCTGGGTCCGCGGCCTGCGGGCGGAGGGAACCGCTGCATGGCGCGAGCATCCGCGGATCGGGGAGATCGACCTCGCCGGTCGATCCGTGGTGATGCGGTTCGGCTACCTTCCCGAGACGCTGACGACCGGAG
>JASFRI010000291.1:0-5670 GCA_050115015.1 Acidobacteriota bacterium | reverse complement strand
ATCTGCTGCGCCGGCTGGTGGAGGCGCGGCTGGTCTCGGCGGCCCACGACTGCTCCGACGGCGGCCTGGCGGTGGCGCTGGCGGAGGGCTGCCTGGGCCGGGCGCGGGTGCCGGGGGAGCGCCCGGTGGGGGCGACGGTGGTGCTCCCGGACTTCCGGCGGCCGGACGCGGCACTGTTCGGCGAGGCCGCGGCCCGCGTCGTGGTGGCCGCGGCGGGGGGGAAGAGCTCGGAGCTGGTGGCCGCCGCGGCCGAGGCGGGGGTGCCCTGCACGCGCCTGGGCGCCTCGGATCACAGCGGCCGGCTGCGGATCGAGAGCCGTCGTGGCGAGGCGCTGGTGGATCTGGGGCTGGACCGCTTGCTGGAGGCCCACGGCGGTGCGCTGCCGTCAATGCTAGAATGACCTTTTGCGACTTCGTCGACCGGTCCCCATGAGCGCGAGAACCGACACGGAAGGGCAGCCTTCCCGCCCCGGCGGTTTCCGGGACGAGTGCGGGGTGTTCGGCATCTTCGGGCACTCCGAGGCGGCGAACCTGTCCTACCTGGGCCTGCACGCGCTGCAGCACCGGGGGCAGGAGTCCGCGGGGATCGTGTCGTGCAACGGCTCGGGGATGCACGCCGAGCGGCGTCGCGGCCAGGTGGCGGACACCTTCGACGAGGAGGCCCTCCGGAAGCTCGAGGGGGACCGGGCGATCGGGCACGTCCGCTACTCCACGGCGGGGGGCAGCTCGATGGCGAACGCCCAGCCGCTGAAGATCTCCTCCCACCGGGGCGACATCGCGGTGTGCCACAACGGCAACCTGGTGAACGCCCGGATCGTGCGGGAGCGGCTGGAGCGCGAGGGATCGATCTTCGCGACGACCTCCGACACCGAGGTGATCCTGCACCTGATCGCGCGCTCCCGGCAGCCGGATCTGGAGGATGCCGTCGTGGACGCCCTGCGGGAGCTGAAGGGGGCGTACTCGCTGGCCTTCCTGACGGCGGACCGCATGATCGCGGTGCGGGATCCGATGGGGTTCCGGCCGCTCTCCCTCGGGAAGCTGGACGGGGCGTGGATCGTGACCTCCGAGTCCTGCGCGCTGGACCTGATCGGCGGTAAGTTCGAGCGGGACGTGGCGCCGGGGGAGGTGGTCGTGGTCCAGAAGGGCGAGCTGCGCTCCTACTTCCCCTTCGAGAAGCTGCCCGTACGGCAATGCGTGTTCGAGCACGTCTACTTCTCGCGGCCGGACTCGGTGGTGTTCGGGCGCGCGGTGGGGTCGGTGCGGAAGCGGTTCGGGGCGCAGCTGGCCCGGGAGCATCCGGCGGACGCGGACGTGGTGGTGCCGGTACCGGACTCGGGGCTGTTCGCGGCCCAGGGCTTCGCCGAGGAGTCGGGGATCCCCTTCGAGTTCGGGCTGGTGCGGAACCACTACATCGGCCGGACGTTCATCGAGCCGGAGCAGTCGATCCGGAACTTCGGCGTGAAGCTGAAGCTCAACCCGGTGCGGCACCTGCTGGAGGGGAAGCGGGTGGTGCTGGTGGACGACTCCATCGTGCGGGGGACGACGTCCCGGAAGATCGTGACGATGGTGCGCCAGGCCGGGGCGGCGGAGGTCCACATGCGGGTCTCCTGCCCGCCCACCGTGGGGCCCTGCTACTACGGCGTGGACACGCCGACCCGCGGGGAGCTGATCGCGGCGACCCACAGCGTGGAGGAGATCCGCAAGCACATCCGGGCGGACTCGCTGGGCTACCTGAGCCTCGAAGGGATGCTGGCGGCGGTGGACGGCGACCACGCCGAGTTCTGCACGGCCTGCTACACGAACGACTATCCGATCAGGTTCCCCGAGCAGCACGACACCCAGCTCGATCTCCTGTGACCCTTCCTTCGTTCATCACGGCAACGACGCTCGACATCGCACGCTGCGAGGGCCCCGAGCCCGTCGAGGGGCTGCCGGCAGTGCCCCCGTCCGACGCCCCGGAGCCTTGCCGGTTCCGCCGCCTGTTGCGTCGCACGACCACCCCGACGCTTCTCGCCGTTCCCGCCTTGCGGGTGCGGCGGGCGTTTCGATCGGCGTCCCCGGCGAGGTGCCGGCGGTGGCACCCGCCGTGCCGGCGGCCGCGGCCTGCGCGGGCCCGGGGCCCGCTCCGGCCAGCTGCGCACACCGCTCCGCCGCCGACGTTGCGTCGGCTCTATCGCTGCGTGAGCCCTCGGGCCACGGCGGGTGTCCCCGCCTGATCGGTCGAACGGCTTCTCCGACGCTTCTCGCCGTTCCTGCCTTCCGGGTGGTGCCGACGTCTCCATCGGCGTTCCGGACGTCACGTCGCCGAGCGGGCCATCCCGACGTTTCGCTGAGGGGGGCGTGATGGGGCGAACGGTCGCTCCACCGCGTTGCGCAACCCGGGGGCCCTAGCGGACGTAAAACGGGGGAAGCGGCTGCCACACCGCCGTGTACGGCTCTCGTACGTCGTTGTCCTGGAGGTAGCACATGACGCGAACGCGCGTGGTTCCCGGCCTTCTGCTCGCGGTCGGCATCGTCGGGTCGACGGCTCTGGCCATGGCGACCGAGAATGCGGGAATGCTGGTCGTGTTCGCGCCGGCGGTGCTGGCCGCGTTCGCGGTCGTGGCGGGCGTGATGGCGGGCCGGGGGGCCGACAGCGACCCGCGTGGCCGGCTGGGGGCGTCGCTCATCGTGGGCGCTGCGGTGCTCCTCGCGGGATTGCTGACGGCGCTGGGGGATGCCAGCGCGGTCTCGACGCTGATGCCGATCCTCGGGGCGGGCGTGGCCGCGCCGGTGGTGATCGGCCCGGGGCGTCGCCGGGATCGCTGCTTCCGGCGTTCCTGATCGGGGCCGGAGGACGCCGGTCGCTCCTGCCATCTCTCGCGTTCCTCGTGCGCAGCGATCTGCGACGTCTTTTCCGGCATGGGATCGAGCGTGGCCGGCGGGTACCCGTGGGGACTCCCGACCATCCAGAGGAACTGGGGCGAGTGGGGTTGATCGAGCCTGAGAGTTGTATATACACTTTTCGTCGTGAAGAACGAGGATCGCTTCGAGAAGATCAGCCGGGAGATCGGGGGGGAGTGCGTGGCTGTACGGTTGCGGCTGCTGAACCGGGCGGTCTCGGCGATCTACGACGACGCACTGCGGGAGCTGGGCGTGAAGGTGAGCCAGGTGAATGTCCTGACGGTGCTGGGGCTGCAGGGGACGGCGACGGCGGCGGAGGTGGGGCGGCTGCTCCGCATGGACAAGTCGACCCTGAGCCGCAACCTGGGGCGTCTGCGGGCGCGGGGCTGGATCGAGGCGGTGCCGGGCGGCGACGAGCGCTCCCGAGGGTTGCGCCTGACCGGGGCCGGGCGCTGGCTGCTGCTGCGCGCGTACCCCGAATGGCGCCGGGCGCAGGAGACGGTCCGGGAGCTGCTGGGAGCACGAGGGGTGAGTGCGCTGTCGGGGATGGCGGACCGGCTGTGGAACGAGGGTGCGGCATAGCGTGGGCGGCGTTCCCTTTTTTTGACCTTTGTGTTGCATATACAACCACCAGGTGGGGCGGTGAACGAGGACGACGGCGGGGGAACCGGAGTCGAGGAGCAGCGTCCGCGCGAGGCCGACTCTCGGGTCCCGGTGGTGATCCGGAAGGGGACGCTCGGCGTGCGGCCGGTGCACGAGGGAGGGGCGGACCTCGCGCTCCGCGCCGACCGCCGCGCCTGGCTGGAGTTCCTCCGCAGGCGCCGCGGCCTGCTCCCTGCGCTGCTCACGCGGCGGCTGCGCTTGCGTGGCTCGCCGCGGCTGCAGCGGACCTTCGCCGCGTGCTTCGCGACGTCGCGAGGCGGTACCTGGGACATCACAGCCTCGGCACGACGCCGCCAGGGGCCCCGACGTTCGCGGCATCGTGGGCCGCTTCGCGCGCCGTCACGGGATCCGCGGGCAGGGAAGCGTTCGCGGGCGAGCGATCCTGCAGAAAGGTGTTCGCCGGTGGACGATCCGGGGAAAAGGCCGCGCACGACGGTTGACCGTCCACACGGCATATGCCATGATCTCGCTCCCATCAGGACAGGAAGAGGGTGGCCGGCCGGCCGCACCGGAGCTCCACATGCCTCCAGGCTCAGCGGGCGGACCCGAGGGTCCCGGTCCCGGGGACGAGGGTCTTTCCTACAGGCAGGCGGGCGTCGACATCGACGCCATGGACACCGCGATCCGCGGCATCAAGGCGCGGGTGCGTGAGACGTACTCCGACGCCGTGCTCAGCGATGTCGGCTCCTTCGGCGGGATGTTCCGGATGCCCGCGGACCCGGAAGGGAAGACCGTCCTCGTCGGCAGCGTCGACGGCGTCGGCACGAAGCTGAAGCTCGCATTCCTGACCGGCATCCACGATCGCTGCGGCTACGACCTGGTCTCGCACTGCATCAACGACGTGCTGGTCATGGGGGCGGAGCCGCTGTTCTTCATGGACTACGTGGCCCTGGGGAAGGTCGAGCCGGGGGTCGTGGAGTCGATCGTCTCCGGCATGATCCGGGCGTGCCGCGAGGCGGGCTGCGCGCTGCTGGGTGGCGAGACGGCGGAGATGCCGGACTTCTACGGTGCCGGCGAGTACGACGTCGCGGGATTCATCCTGGGCTCCGCCCCGCGGGAGCGCATCCTGGACGGTAGCCGCGTGCGCCCGGGGGACCGGCTGCTGGCGCTGCCGTCGGTGGGGCTGCACACGAACGGTTACTCCCTGGCCCGGCGGATCGTCTTCGACCGCATGGGGCTGGCCGCCGGCGACCCGGTGGAGGAGCTGGGGACGTCCATCGGTGACGCGCTGCTGGCGCCTCACCGGCAGTACCTGGCGGCGCTCCGGGAGCCGCTGCGGACGGGGCGCGTGCGCGCGCTGTCCCACATCACCGGCGGCGGGCTGACGGACAACCTGCCGCGGGTCCTACCGGAGGGGACGGCGGCGGCGGTTCGCCTCGGCTCCTGGGAGGTACTGCCGATCTTCCGCTTCCTGCAGCGCGAGGGGGGCGTGGCCGACGACGAGATGCTCCGCGTCTTCAACATGGGCGTCGGCATGGTGGTGATCGTCGGGCCGGAGGAGGTCGACGCGGTGACCGCCCACTGGGACTCCCTCGGGGAGAGGCATCACGACATCGGTGAGGTGATCGCCGGCGACGGCCGGGTGACCTACCGGTGAGCGAGCACCGGATCGCGGCGCTGATCTCCGGGCGCGGCTCGAACCTGGCGGCGATCCTGGAAGCCTGCGACAGCGGGCTCGTCCCGGCCCCGGTGGTCCTGGTGGTGAGCAACGTGCCCGAGGCGCCGGGGATGGAGCATGCGCGGAAGCGCGGGGTGCGCTGCGAGGTGGTGGATCACCGCGAGAGCGCGTCGCGGGAGGAGCACGACGGGAAGGTGGCGGCCCTGCTGCGGGAGGAGCGGGTGACGCTGGTCTGTCTGGCGGGCTACATGCGACTCCTGAGCGCCGGCTTCGTGCGAGAGTTCGGCGGGCGCATCCTGAACATCCACCCGTCGCTGCTGCCGGCCTTTCCGGGATTGCACGCCCAGCGACAGGCGGTGAAGCACGGCGTGAAGATCAGTGGTTGCACGGTGCACCTGGTGGACGAGGGCCTGGACTCGGGCCCGATCGTCCTGCAGGCGACGGTCCGGGTGCTGGACGACGACGACGAGGACTCGCTGTCGGCGCGCATCCTGGAGGCGGAGCAC
>JASFRI010000290.1:0-5705 GCA_050115015.1 Acidobacteriota bacterium | reverse complement strand
CCCTTCGACTTCTCCAGCGAGGCGAGCGACTTGTTGTAGTCCACGATCGCCAGGTTCTCCCGGCGCTCGGCGCTCCGCAGCGCATCCTGGACCTGGAGGACCGTGAACGACGTCGACATGCCGTTCTCGAACTTCTTCTGCTCCGCCTCGACGTTCTCCTGCTGCAGCTCGCGGTTCTTCTTCGCCGCCTCGACCCGCTTGATGTTCGTGGTCACGTCCCGGACCCGGTTGCGCACGTCGATCTCCGCCGTCAGGAGCAGCGACTGCATCTGAACCTGGGACTGCTGGTGGCGCAGCCGGCTCTGGGCGTAACGGGCCTTGCGGTCGCGGTTCCCGATGGGGATCGTCAGCGTCGCCGCTACACGCCAGTCCTGGAAGTCCCGGTTGCGGAGGTCCTGGATGGCATCGCTCATGCGGGTGTTGAGGATCTCGACGGCGTTCCCGCCGGCCAGGGCGCATTGCTGCGCCTGGTCCGGATTCAGGATCGTGAAGGTCCCGGTTCCACTGGCGAACTGGCACTCGGTGATCGTCCCGGACAGCCCCTGCGTGCCGTAGCGGCCCTCCAGGCTCACGTCCCACTGCTTGGCCTTGCGGTCCACCTCCTCCTGGAGCTCATTGGAGGCGATGGTGAGCCGCTGCTGCTCGAGATCCGGGCGGTATTGCATCGCCGTCTCGATCGCCGACTCCGGGTCCGGCATCAACGGCCGGAAATCCGGCTGGTCGACCGGGACGATGGCCGACCTCCAGATGTTCGAATCGGGAGCCGGGTTGATCAGCTGCCGCAGCGCGTCCTCGGCCGCGAGGACGGCAGCCTCCGCGACGATCACCCCCTCGACACGATCGGCGACCCCCGCCTCCGCCTGGGTGACGTCGATGGGCGCCATGGTGCCGACCTCCACCTTCGCCTTGTTCATCCGCAGCAGCTCCTCCGCCAGCCGCAGCGACGAGCGCTGGACCTCGAGGTCGAGCCGGGCGAACACCAGGTCCCAGTAGGCGAACTCCGCCGCCTCGACGGTGTTCATCACGGTGCTCTCGAAGGAGGACCGGGAGATCCGCAGGTTGTTCTGGGCGATCCGGATGGGGGCGCGGTTCACCTTCGCCCCGAGGTTCCGGGTCAGGGACTGGGTGTAGACGACGTTGAACTCGGTGGAGTACTGCGGACGGAGCTGGAGGAAGTTCGCCTTCGCCTTGTCCGCGAACCAGCTCAGGTTGAAGTTCCCGCCCCAGACCGTCGGATCGTTCCAGCTGGCGTTGATCTGACGGTTCTTCTGGGTGACGACGGGGAACCCGACGAACGGGTTCGCGTTGGCGTTGTTGATCTCGTTCTCGAAGTAGGTGGTCGAGAACTCGGAGTCCAGGAGCGCGCGCTGGACGTCGACCGACGCCTCGGTGATGTCCACCTCGTACTGCTGCACCGCGATGTCGAGATTGCGGTCCATGGCCAGCGCCAGGGCGTCCTGGAGGCTCATCTCCACGGTCGGCCGCTCGTCGATCTCTGCGGCGACCGTCGGCCCGGCCAGGCACGCCGCGAGCACCAGCGCCACGAGGAATGCCGATGTCCCTGCGCGGGCCGACCCGCGCCGGTGAGATCCAGATGCACGACGGTTCATACGACTACCTCCCTCGACGGTCCGCGATCAAGCGCACCGTGGTGCGCGGGTTCAGCGTGTTTGACGATTCCAGAAACGATCGATCCGGCGGACCGGACACCCGCCCGGGTGTGATCCACCGCAAGTGCTTAACAGATACGGGTTAGCGGCGGGATTGGTTTCAATCCGCCTCCGGGGTTTTCGGCCCCTCCTCCACCAGGAAGCAGGCGGACCGGTGGTTTCCGGAGCCCGCCGGCATCAGCTCCGGCCCCTCGGACCGGCAGCGGTCCATCACCTCCGGGCACCGGGGGTGAAACGCGCAACCGGCCGGGGGGTTCACCGGCGACGGCACCTCTCCCGCCAGGACGATGCGACTCCGCCCGGATCCCGGCTCCGGGGTGGGGATCGCCGAGAGCAGGGCCCGGGTGTAGGGATGGCGGGGGTTCCGGTAGAGCTCCTCCGCCGGCGCGTCCTCGACGATCTTCCCCAGGTACATGACCGCCACGCGGTCGCTGACGTGCTCCACGATGCGCAGGTCGTGTGAGATGAACAGATACGCGATCCCGAAGCGCTCCTGGAGGTCCACCAGCAGGTTGATCACCTGGGCCTGGACGGCCACGTCCAGGGCCGAGACCGGCTCGTCGGCGATGATCAGCTTCGGCTGGACCGACAGGGCCCGGGCGATGCCGATCCGCTGGCGCTGCCCCCCCGAGAACTCGTGCGGGTAGCGGTCCATGACCGCCGGGTCCAGGCCCACCGTCTCCAGCAGGTGGGCCACCCGCTCCCGGCGCTCCTGCCTCCCGGAGGCCAGCTTGTGGATGAGGATCGGCTCCCCGACGATGTCCCCCACCCGCATCCGCGGGTTGAGCGAGGAGTAGGGGTCCTGGAAGATGACCTGCAGGTCCTGCCGGGCCCGGCGCATCTCCCGGGGCGTCAGCGCCAGCAGATCCCGCCCCAGGAACCGGATGCTGCCGGCGGTCGGCTCCTCCAGCCGCAAGATGCAGCGCCCCAGGGTCGTCTTGCCGCTCCCGGACTCCCCCACCAGCCCCAGCGTCCCCCCCGGTGGGATGGCAAGGTCGACGCCCTCGACGGCGTGCACCCGCTCGGAGCCCCCGCCGAAGACGCCCGAACGCACCGGGAACTGCTTCACCAGCCCGCGGACCTCGAGGATCGGCTCCCCCGTGGCAGACGTGGCGGGGGTGGCGGCCGGTGCGGTCATGCCCCGCCCCGCGTGTCGTCGTGGTGCAGGAAGCAGGCGACCCGGCGGCCGGCCGGCCCGGCGAGGTCGGGGTCCCGCTCGGAGCAGTGCGGCATCCGGTCCGGGCAGCGGGGGTGGAACCGGCACCCCGAGGGCAGCCGCGAGAGGTCCGGGACCGTCCCCTCGATGGCCGCGAGCCGCCGGCCGGTCCGGCCTCCCGGCGGCCGCGCCTCCGGGATGGAGCGCAGCAGCCCCCGGGTGTAGGGGTGCAGCGGCTCCCGGAACAGCTCCTCCACGCTCCCCTCCTCCACGATCCGGCCGGCGTACATGACCGCCACCCGGTCGACGGTCTCCGCCACCACCCCGAGGTCGTGGGTGATCAGCAGGACCGAGAGTCCCATCCGCTCCCGGAGATCCCGCAGGATCTCCAGGATCTGCGCCTGGATCGTCACGTCCAGGGCCGTGGTCGGCTCGTCGGCGATGAGCAGGTCGGGATCGCAGGCCAGGGCCATGGCGATCATCACCCGCTGCTGCATGCCGCCGCTGAGCTGGTGCGGGTACTCCCGGACCCGGCGCTCCGGGTCGGGGATCGCGACCAGCCGCATCATCTCCACGGCATCAACGAGGGCCTCCTTCTTCCTCTTCCCGCGGTGCAGCATGATCGCCTCGGCGATCTGGAAACCGACCGTCAGGACCGGGTTCAGGGAGGCCATCGGCTCCTGGAAGATGATGGAGATCCGGTTGCCCCGGATCTTCCGCATCTGCGGTTCGGTCAGGCGCAGCAGGTCCTGGCCGTCGAAGCGGATCTCCCCGCCGGTGATCCGCCCCGGGGCGACCAGCCGCAGCAGCGAGAAGCCGGTGACGCTCTTCCCGGAGCCGGACTCGCCGACGAGGCCCAGGATCTCCCCGCGCCGGATGGCGAAGGAAATGCCGTCCACGGCGGCCACCTCGGAGCCGGGGGGCCCGAAGACCGTGCGCAGGCCGCGCACCGCCAGCAGGGGGGCCTCAGACGCCGGGGCGGTGCTCACCGAAGACCTCGCGCATGGCGTCCGCGATCTCCCCCAGCGTCGCCAGCGCCTCCACCGCGTCCAGGATCCGCGGCATCAGGTTGTCCGTCCCGCGGGCCGCCTCGCGCACCGCCTCGAGGGCCTCCGCGGTCCGCTCGCGGTCGCGCTCCTTCCGCAGCGCCCGCACGCGCTCCACCTGGGCCGCCACGGCGGCCTCGTCGATCCGGTGGATCGGGATGGGCGCGGCCTCCGCCGCTTCCTCCCGGAAGCGGTTCACGCCGACCAGGACCTGGTCGCCGGACTCGATCGCCTGCTGCGCCCGGTACGCCGCCTCGCCGATCTCCCCCTGGACGTAGCCCTCCTCGATGGCCCGGCGGGCGCCGCCCCTCGCGTCGATCTTCTCCAGGTAGTCCCGGGCGTCGCTCTCCAGCCGGTCGGTCAGCGCCTCGATGGCGTAGGAGCCCCCGAGGGGGTCCACGACGTCGGCGGCGCCGCTCTCGTACGCGAGCACCTGCTGGGTTCGCAGGGCGGTCACCGCCGCCGCCTGGGTCGGCAGCGCCAGCGCCTCATCTTTACTGTTGGTGTGCAGGGACTGGGTCCCGCCCATCACGGCCGCCAGCGCCTGGATCGCCACCCGGACGACGTTGTTCTCCGGCTGCTGCGCCGTGAGCGTCGATCCGCCGGTCTGGGTGTGGAACCGCAGCATCATGGCCCGGGGGTTCGTCGCCCCGAACCGCTCCTTGACGATCCGGGCCCAGAGCCGCCGGGCCGCCCGGAACTTCGCCACCTCCTCCAGGAAGTGGTTGTGGGCGTTGAAGAAGAAGGAGATCCGCGGCGCGAAGTCGTCGATGGACAGCCCCGCGTCCCGGGCCGCCTCCAGGTAGGCGACGGCGTTGGCCAGGGTGAAGGCGATCTCCTGGGCCGCGGTCGAGCCGGCCTCCCGGATGTGGTAGCCGCTGATGGAGATGACGTTCCAGGAGGGGAGGTTTTCGTGGCCCCAGCGGAAGATGTCCGTGACGATCCGCAGGGACGGGCCCGGAGGATAGATGTAGGTGCCCCGGGCGATGTACTCCTTCAGGACGTCGTTCTGGATCGTCCCCGACAGTTTCGCCAGGTCCGCCCCCCCCTTCCGGGCCACCGCCACGTAGAGGCAGAGCAGGATCGACGCCGTGGCGTTGATGGTCATCGACGTGGAGACCTTCGACAGGTCGATGCCGTCCAGCAGGCGCTCCATGTCCCGCAGCGAGTCGATGGCCACACCGGACCGGCCGACCTCCCCCTCCGCCAGCGGGTGGTCCGAGTCGTAGCCCATCTGCGTCGGCAGGTCGAAGGCCACCGACAGGCCGGTCTGCCCGCGCTCCAGCAAGGCCCGGAACCGGGCGTTGGTCTCCCCGGCGGTGCCGAAGCCGGCGTACTGCCGCATGGTCCAGAGGCGGCCCCGGTACATGTTGGGGTGGACGCCGCGGGTGAAGGGGTACTCGCCGGGAAAGCCGACGTCCTCGAGGTAGGCGGCGTCGTCCTGGAACGGCGTGTAGAGCGCGTCGAGATCGGCGCCGGAGGACGTCGGGAAGCTCTCGCGGCGCTCCGCGTGCCGCTGCCGCGCCGGCTCCAGCGCCTCCGCCTCCCAGCGCCGGCGCTCCTCGTCCACCTTCCGGGCACTCATGGCGGGCATCTTAGCCTGTCGGGCGGGGTCCTCGCCATGGCGTGGCAGGGTCGACCGCTTTCGAGCCGAGCCCCCCACGTCCGCAACGGATGGCCGCGGAGGCACCGGAGCGGCGTGCCCTGGATCCGCTCGTCGGCTCCCTCCCTCCCCCTCCGGGGACGCCCGCGTCCCGACGTCGCGTCGGGCCACGGGCTCTTCTCGTCCTCCTCGCTCGGTCGGGCTTCTCTCGTCGTCCTCGAAGGCCCCTC
>JASFRI010000289.1:0-5715 GCA_050115015.1 Acidobacteriota bacterium | reverse complement strand
GCCCGGGTGGCCTCGGGGTTCGGCGCACGGGGTCTGACCCCCGGTCCCGCGGGGCAGTTCTCGTCGAGGTGACCTCGGCCTCCGGTACGCGGGGTCTGACCCCCCGGTCCCGCCGGGCACCCCCGCGCCCGGGTGGCCTCGGGGTTCGGCGCACGGGGTCTGACCCCCGGTCCCGCAGGGCAGTTCTCGTCGAGGTGACCTCGGCCTCCGGTACGCGGGGTCTGACCCCCGTTCCCGCCGGGCACCCCCGCGCCCGTGGTGGCCTCGGGGAATGGGCAGATCGGGTCGGGCCCCCAGTTCGTCGTGAGCGACCCGAGCGGCTCCCCGGGCTGCATCCGTCTCGCCGTCACGGTCAGGGAAGCAGGCCGGTGGCGGGATCCGACACGAAGTCGGCGATGGCCATGGCGGCGACCCGGTGGGCGATCTCGTTGGGGTGCTGGTCGGTGGGGTGGACCCAGAGCTCCGGGCCGCGGTAGGCGCGGAACGCATCACGCAGGTCGAGCACCGGGACGCCCAGCGAGCGCACGTGGGCGTCGATCCGGTCGTGGATCGGCTGGAAGGGATAGTCGCCGTCGAGCTGGTAGAGGAAGGGGAAGACGATCACGGCCCAGGGCAGGTCGTGCTCGCGGGCGATGCGGTCGATGTCGTCCAGCGCGCCGGTGACGTAGGCCCAGCTCTCCTCGTCGTCCAGGAACGCGTCCAGCATCTCCCGGATGTAGCGCCGCCCCTCCACCGCTTGCAGGTAGCGCTGGCGTGCCCAGCCCCAGAGGTACGAGTGGCGGGACAAAGCGTCCGGTTGCTGGTAGACGTTCGTGTACTCGCGGAAGAACTCGACCTTCGGCGCCTCGCCGGGGGCGGCGCGCGGGTCGCGCTCGACGTCGTTGAGGACGAAGAACACGAGCAGCAGATCCGGATCGTAGGCGAGGCCCCGCGCCACGAGCAGGTCGCGCTCCATGGCGGTGTTGTAGCCGCTCATCCCGGTGTTGATGGTCTCGACCTTCAGGTCGGGCCTGCGGGTGGCGAGGATCGTGCCGAGCTGCGCCAGCACCACGTCCTCCCGGGCCACTCCCTGTCCGAACAGGTAGGAGTCGCCCAGGCCGAGGATGCGGAGCGTCCCCGAGGGCTTGTCCACCGGGTGCTCCACGTCCCGCCACCCGTCGGCGTTGAAGACGTGGTCGCGGATCGCCCCGGGCTGCAGCGCACCGCGGGGGTCGCCGTCGTAGCGACTGCGGATCGTGGCGTGAGGGACGAAGCCGTAGGGAACGCGCTCGCGGATCCCCTCGGGCCCCGGCAGGACCACGTCGGTGCGGGGGGCCAGGTACTCGCCGTGGATGCCGAGCAGCCGGAAGGCGACCTCGGCGATCCCCAGGAACAGGAGAAGGGCGACGGCGGCGGCGAGCAGCCCCGCCGCGATGCGGAAGCCCGCACCCCCTTGCGGGCTCACGCCAGGCTCGGCCTCCGGCTTGCGCGGCATCCCTCTCCCCGCCTCAGAGCTTCAGCACCGCCATGAAGGCCTCCTGCGGGATGTCGACGCGCCCCACGCGCTTCATGCGCCGCTTCCCCTCCTTCTGCTTCTCCAGCAGCTTCCGCTTCCGGGTGATGTCGCCGCCGTAGCACTTCGCGAGGACGTTCTTGCGCAGGGCGGGGACGCTCTCCCGGGCGATGACGCGGCTGCCGAGAGCCGCCTGGATGATCACCTCGAACATCTGCCTCGGGATGACCTCCTTCATCTTCGCCGCCAGGGACCGTCCACGGGCGTAGGCCTTGTCGCGGTGGACGATGAGGCTGAGCGCGTCCACCGGCGCCCCGTTCACCAGCAGGTCCAGCTTGACCATGTCCGATGCCCGGTAGCCGGAGAGATGGTAGTCCAGCGAGGCGTAGCCCCGGGTCCCGGCCTTCATCCGGTCGTAGAAGTCGGAGACCACCTCGGTCAGCGGCAGCTCGTAGGTGAGCATGACGCGCTGCGGGTTCAGGTACTTCAGCTCCTTCTGGATGCCGCGCTTCTCCTCGGTCAGAGACAGCAGGAACCCGAGGTAGTCCGGCGGTGTGAGGATCAGCGCCGTGATGTAGGGCTCCTGGATCTCCTCGACGAACTGGGGCGAGGGCAGCTTCGTGGGGTTGCTGACGTCGAGCCACTCGCCATCGGAGGTCCGCACCTTGTAGACGACGCTCGGCGCGGTGGTGATCAGTCCCAGGTCGAACTCCCGCTCCAGCCGCGCCTGGATGATCTCCATGTGGAGGAGGCCCAGGAAGCCGCAGCGGAACCCGAAGCCCAGCGCCTCCGACGACTCCGGCTCGTAGAGGAAGGAGGCGTCGTTCAGCACCAGCTTCTCCATGGCATCCCGCAGGTCCTCGTACCCGGAGCTCTCCGTGGGGTAGAGCCCGGCGAAGACCATCGGCTTGACCTCCCGGAAGCCGGGCAGCGGCTTCGCCGCCGGCGAACTCTCATCGGTGATCGTGTCGCCGATCTTGACGTTGTGCACGTCCTTGATCTGCGCCGTGAAGCAGCCGACCTGACCGACGGACAGGCTCTCGACCCGGGTCTCCTTCGGCGTGAAGATGCCGAGGTCGTCGATCTCGTAGCTGCGGCGCGCCACCATCAGGCGCACCCGCTGCCCGACGCGGATCGTCCCCTCCACCACGCGGAAGAGGACGACCACCCCGCGGTAGGAGTCGTACCACGAGTCGAAGATCAGAGCCTGAAGGGGGGCGTCCGCGTCCCCCTTCGGCGGCGGGATCATGTGGACGATCTCCTCGAGCACCTCGTCGATGCCCACCCCCTCCTTGGCGGAGGTGAGCACCGCGTGGGTCGCGTCGAGGCCGATGAGGTCCTCGATCTCCTCCCGGATCGCGTCGGGGCGCGCGGAGGGCAGATCGATCTTGTTGATCACCGGGATGATCTCGAGGTTCCCCTCGATCGCCAGGTAGGTGTTGGCCAGGGTCTGCGCCTCGACCCCCTGGGTGGCGTCCACGATGAGCAGCGCCCCCTCGCAAGCCAGCAGCGCCCGGCTGACCTCGTACGAGAAGTCCACGTGCCCGGGCGTGTCGATGAGGTTCAGCAGGTAATCGTCGCCGTCCTGCGAGCGGTAGCGCAGGGCGACGGTGCGGGCCTTGATGGTGATGCCGCGCTCCCGCTCCAGATCCATGTCGTCGAGCACCTGGGCGGTCATCTCCCGGCCGCTGAGGGCGCCGGTGCGCTCGAGCATCCGATCCGCCAGCGTCGACTTGCCGTGGTCGATGTGGGCGATGATCGAGAAGTTGCGGATGCGGTCGGGCTTCATCCGATCTGCCAGCCCGGGTCGGCGTTGAGGTCGGCGCCGGCGCGCTCCCCGGCCTCGAGGCGCAGGCGACCGGCGGAGGCGATCATGGCGGCGTTGTCGGCGCACAGGATCGGCCGGGGGAAGACCAGCCGCATGCCGCGGCCCTCGCACTCCTCGCCCATGCGCTCCCTGAGGCGGCTGTTGCAGGCGACGCCTCCCACCACCGCCACGGAGCGTGCCCCCTCCTCGTCCACCGCCCGGAAGGTGCGCTGCAGCAGCGTCGCCACCACGGCCTCCTGGAAGCCGGCCACGAGATCCCGGATGCCGTCCGGCGCGTCGTCCGGCGGGCCGTCCCACGGGGCCACCTCGTGATCCCGGACGTGGTAGAGGACCGCCGTTTTGATCCCCGAGAAGGAGAAGTCGTTGGAGCCGTCGCTCATCTTCGGGACGCCGAAGCGCGTCTCGGGCACGACACCCCGGGCGAGCCGGTCGATCACCGGGCCGCCGGGATACCCGAGCCCGAGGAGCTTGGCGACCTTGTCGTAGGCCTCGCCGGCGGCGTCGTCCCGCGTCCGGGAGAGGGGCCGGAAGGCGCGCTCGCCGGTGACGTGATAGAGGTTCGTGTGGCCGCCGGAGACCACGAGAAACACCGCCGGCAGATCCACCTCCGCCTCCACGAAGGCCGAGCGGATGTGCCCCTCCAGGTGGTTCACGCCGACCAGCGGCAGATCGCGGGCCCAGGCCATCGCCTTGGCGTAGGAGAGGCCGACCAGCAGGCTGCCGACCAGGCCGGGTCCGGCGGTCACGGCGATGCCGTCGAGATCGTCGAGGCCGACGCCGGCCTCCTCCAGCGCCCGGTCGAGGATGCCGTCGATCTTCTGCAGGTGGTGGCGGGAGGCGAGCTCCGGCACGACGCCGCCGAACTCCCGGTGCACCGGCACCTGGCTGTGGACGACGTTCGAGAGGATGCGGTCGTCGCCGTCCAGGACCGCCGCGGCGGTCTCGTCGCACGAGGTCTCGATGCCGAGGACCTTCACGGCTACGCCTTCCCCTCCACCAGGGACCGCAGCGACTCCGCGTAGGGGGAACGGGCCACGCCGCGGTCGGTGATGATCGCCGCCACGTAGCGGTTCGGCGTCACGTCGAACGCGGGATGAGCCGCCGGGACCCCTTCCGGGGTCAGGACGGTCTCGCCGATCCGGGTCACCTCCGAGGGGTCGCGCTCCTCGATGGGGATGTGCGATCCGTCGGGGATCGCCAGGTCCACTGTGGAGACCGGCGCGGCGACGTAGAAGGGGATGTCGTTCTCCTTCGCCAGGACCGCCACCTGGTACGTGCCGATCTTGTTGGCCACGTCGCCGTTGGCGGCGATGCGGTCGGCCCCCACCACGACGACGTCGACCTTCCGCCGCTGCATGAAGTGGCCGGCCATCCCGTCGGTGATCACCGTCACGGGGATGTGGTCCTTCGCGAGCTCCCAGGCGGTCAGCCGCGCCCCCTGCAGGAACGGCCGGGTCTCGTCGGCGAGGACGGAGACCTTCTTGCCGGCCTCGACGGCGGCCCGCACCACGCCGAGGGCCGTGCCGTAACCCGCCGTGGCCAGCGCGCCGGCGTTGCAGTGGGTCAGCACGGTCCCGCCGTCGGGGACCAGGCCCTGGCCGAAGCGTCCCAGGGCGCGGCAGGCGGCGATGTCCTCGTCCTTCATCGTCTTCGCCTCGGTGGTCAGCGCCTCGGCCACCGCCACGGGGCCCTGCGCCCGGTGCTCCGCCGCCACCCGCTTCATCCGGTCGATGGCCCAGAACAGGTTCACCGCGGTGGGCCGCGTGGCGCCCATCGCCTCGTAGAGCCGCTCCATCCCCCGGTCGAACTCGGGGTCCGGCGGGTTCCCCTCCGCCAGCCGGCGGGCCCCCAGGGCGATCCCCATGGCGGCGGTCACGCCGATGGCCGGCGCCCCGCGCACCACCAGGTCCCGGATCGCCGCCATGACCTCTCCCGGCTCCCGGCAGAGCAGGATCTCCTCCCGCCCCGGCAGGATCCGCTGATCGATCAGGGCGACCCCCTCGTCCTTCCACTCCACGGTCTCGAGCATGCCACCTCCTTCCCGGATCCGGGCATTCTACCCCTCCTACGCGCGCTTCGCGCGCCCCCCGAGCTAGCGACGGAGGGCTGCCCAACCTCCCGCCGTGCCCGCGCCGGAGGTCCGGGGCCCCCTCCCCGGGCGTCGGAGATCCGACGTCGCGTGGGCTCTCCGGCTCTGTCTCCTCCTCGTCGCTCGGATGCGCTTCGCTCCTCGTCGTCGCACCCCGGGGAAGGGGCCCCGGGCCCGCGGCGCTGTCGCACCGATGTGCCGGCTCACAAGTCCTCGATCGCACCGCCGCGGCTCTCCGTCGTTCTGTCGATCGGTGGACCCGTGACCTGGTCCCCTGGAGCGGTTCCCCAGGCACCTGCGGAGCTC
>JASFRI010000288.1:0-5740 GCA_050115015.1 Acidobacteriota bacterium | reverse complement strand
GGCGCGCTGCACCTCCTGCGGACCTTCCTGGAGGAGGACGGGGGGCGATGAGGTGCTTCCTGGCGGTCCCCCTCCCGTCGGCGATCCTCGAGGCCATCGCCGACCTGCAGCGCTCGCTGCGCCCGCACGTCCCCGACCTGCGGTGGGTCCGCCCCGAGGGGATGCACCTGACGATCCTGTTCCTGGGGGAGATCGACCCGGAGGCGGCCTCGCCCCTGCTGGCGGACCTGGCGGCAGGCAGCGCGGACCTGTCCCCGGGCAGCGCCTCCCTGCGGGGCCTCGGGCTCTTCCCGGTCCGGGGGCGGCCGCGGGTCCTCTGGATCGGGGTGGAGGAGGAGGGTCCTCCGACCCTCGCGCCGCTGCACCGCGCCGCGCTGGCGGCGGCCCGCTCGCGGGGATGGCAGGTGGAGGATCGCGGCTACCGTCCCCACGTGACCCTGGCCCGGGCGCGCGGTCCCCTGGGCCGGCGGTCGGTGGAGGCGGGGATCGGGGGACAACGCGACGTGGAACTCGGGAGTGTCCCCCTGGAGCGCTGTATCCTGTACCGGTCGATCCTGGGCCCCGGAGGAGCGCGCCACGAGGAGCTGGGGGCGGTCCGTCTGGGAGCCGCCGCGTGACTGGGAGGACGTGGATGTGATCCGCGCCGCCGGGCTCTTGCTGGGGACCTTCCTTTTCTGCGGGATCCCCTTCGGCTACCTGATCGGGCGCGCCGGGGGGGTCGACGTGCGCCGGGAGGGCTCCGGGAACATCGGGGCGACGAACCTCCTGCGGACCCGGGGCCGGGTGGCGGGGGCCCTCACGCTGGTCCTGGACATCCTCAAGGGGGCGGCGCCCGTGGTCGTGGCCCGCGGGTGGTTCCCGGAGGTGCCGTTCATGCCGATCGGCGTCGCGTTCGTGGCGGTCCTGGGGCACTGCTTCTCCCCGTATTTGGCCTTCCGCGGCGGCAAGGGGGTGGCCACCGCCCTGGGCGCCTTCGTCGTCCTGCTGCCCCCCGCGGCCGCGGGGGCGCTGGTGCTGTTCGCGGGGGTCGTGGCCGCGACGCGCCTGGTGGCCCTGGGCTCGGTGGTGGCAGCGCTGGGCTTCTCGCCGCTGGCCTGGCTCCTGGGCTCCCCGGCGATCGCGGCCGGCTCCTTGCCCACCGCCGCGCTGATCGTGCTCAGGCACCGGGAGAACCTGCGGCGGATCCGGGCGGGTACCGAGACGCGGCTGGGCGCACGTCGCGGGGGGGAGAGCCGGTGAGCGGCAGCGTCGCCGTGGTGGGCGGCGGGAGCTGGGGAACGGCCCTGGCCCTCCATGCCGCGAGGGCCGGGCGATCGGTCCGGCTGTGGGTCCACGACGCCGCGCTCGAGCGCAGCATGCGGGAGGGCCGCGAGAACCGGACCTACCTGCCCGGCCACCCGCTCCCCGAGAACCTGGAGACCTCCGCCGACCTCCAGGAGGTGCTGCAGGGGGAGGGCACGGCGGTCCTTGTCGTCCCATCCCACCATCTCCGTGAGGTGGTGCGGCGGGGGGCGCGGGCCCTGGCCGGCGGGCGTCCACTCGTCGTGGCGACCAAGGGGATCGAGGAGGGGACCCTGCGGCGCATGTCGGAGCTGGTGGCGGAGGAGTGCGGCGTCCCCGCCCGGCGGATCGCGACCCTGTCCGGCCCCTCCTTCGCCCAGGAGGTGGCCGCCGGTCACCCGACGGCGGTGGTGATCGGCGCCGTGGACGCGGCGCTGGGGGCGCGGATGCAGCGGGAGTGGAGCGCGGGCAACCTCCGGGCCTACCGCAACCCGGATCAGCTCGGCGTGGAGCTGGGCGGCGCGCTGAAGAACGTCGTCGCCATCGCGGCGGGGATCGTGGACGGCCTGGGTCTCGGGAGCAATACCCGGGCGGCGCTGCTGACCCGGGGATTGCACGAGATCACGCGGCTGGCGGTGGCGCTCGGGGCCCGCCGGCCCACCATGGCGGGTCTGGCGGGGATGGGGGACCTGGTGCTGACCTGCACCGGGGGCCTCAGCCGGAACCGGCAGGTCGGCATCGAGCTGGGGCGGGGGCGCCCGCTGCGGCAGATCCTCGCCGAGATGAAGATGGTGGCGGAGGGCGTGCGGACCTGCTCGGGCGCGGTGCAGCTCGCCCGCCGCGCCGGCGTCGAGATGCCCATCGCGGATCGGATGGAGGCGATCCTGTTCTCCGGCGCCTCGCCGGAGGCGGCGATCCGCGAGCTGCTCTCCCGGTCCCCCAAGGAGGAGACCAGGCTCTAGTTCTTCGTCGGTCTTCGCAGGTCTTCCGGACTGGCGCCCGAATCGAGACCGGTCGACCTGCCCTCATGAACCATGCGGGCTGGGGAGAGGAGCTTTGACCGGCGCCGAGCCGTTTGCTAACGTGCCGGACCGGGCCTGCCTGCGTCGGGCCCACGGGGGATGGAGCCATGAATGCTGGACGGGTGCGGGACCCGGAGCGCGGCCCGGGAACGACCCTTGCCGGGCGTCTGTTGCCGCTGCTGCTGGCGACGTTGCTGGTGGCGGGTGCGGGGTGTGCCGGGAGGGGCGGGCCGAAGCAGGAGACCATCGAGAAGTCCCGGGCGCAGGCGCTCTACCGGCTCGGGCTGCGCTACTACCAGGACGGGAACGTCCGGGGTGCCTACGGGGAGCTCAGCAAGGCGATCGACCTGGAGCCGAAGAACCCGACGTACCTCAGCGCCCTGGGGCTCGTCGCCTTCGAGCTCGGCCAGCACGAGCAGGCGGAGGAACTGCTCCAGACGGCGATCAAGCTCGATCCCTCCCTCACCGAGGCCTACATGCAGCTCGGCGTGGTCTACAGCGAGATGGGGGAGTACGACGTCGCCGAGCAGTACTATGAGCGCGCCCTCAAGGACCCGGCCTACATGACGCCGGAGAAGGTGTACGTCAACTGGGGCGTGACGCGGCTCAAGCTCGGCGACACGGCGGGCGCGGAGGTGAAGTTCCGCCAGGCGATCGACGTGAATCCACGCTACCCCAGGGCTCACTGGGAGCTCGGCCGGCTGATGGAGAACGAGGGCGATCTCCAGGGGGCCCTGGCGGAGTACCAGGAGGCCTGGAAGGGGATGCCCGAGGTCCCCGACCTGAACCTCAAGCTGGGCCAGATCTACTTCGCCCTCGGTGACCGGACGCAGGCCCGGGTCTACTTCGAAAAGGTGATCGCCGTCGCCCCCGGCAGCACGCAGGCCGGGGAGGCCCGGGACTACCTGGAGCGAATGCCCTCGCGCTGATCGCGGTCGATGCCGCCACCCGCCGTCGCGGAGGACGGATCGGAGGCTCGATGTTCGGAAAAGCGCTGGAGCGCATCCGCCGGGGGCTCGACCGGACCCGGCGATCCCTGGGGGACCGGATCGGCGGCCTGCTGGGAGCGGGACGCCGGGTCGACGAGGATCTCCTGGAAGAGCTCGAGGAGGCCCTGATCGCCGCCGACGTGGGACCGGCCGCGGCGACGGCCATCGCGGAGGTGCTGCGGGAGAAACGGTTCGGGACGGAGATCGCGGGGATGGAGGACCTCCGCGGCGTCGTGATCGACGAGCTGCTGCCGATGCTCCCCGAGGCCCCGGCCGCGGTCCCGTTACCGCCGGGGACGCCGCGGGTGACGATGGTGGTCGGGGTCAACGGCGGTGGGAAGACGACCACCGCCGGCAAGCTGGCCTTCCAGGCGTCCCGCAGGGGAGAACGGGGTCTGCTGTGCGCGGCGGACACGTTCCGGGCGGCGGCCGCCGAGCAGCTCGAGATCTGGGCGCAGCGCGCCGGCGTGGAGCTGATCCGGCACCAGGACGGCGCGGACCCATCCGCCGTGGCCTTCGACGCGGTGGCAGCCGCCGTGGCACGCGAGGCCGACTTCGTCGTGATCGACACGGCGGGGCGCCTTCACACCAAGACGCCCCTGATGGACGAGCTGGGCAAGATCCACCGGGTGATCGGCAAGAGGCTGCCGGGGGCACCGCACGATGTCCTGCTCGTCGTGGACGCGACCACGGGCCAGAACGGCCTGCAGCAGGCCCGGGTATTCACCCGGGCCGCGCCGGTCAGCGGGCTGGTGCTCACCAAGGTGGACGGCACGGCGCGGGGCGGTGTGGCACTGGCGATCCACCGGGAGCTCGGCATCCCGATCCGCCACCTCGGCGTCGGCGAGTCCGCCGAGGACCTCGTGGACTTCACGCCCCGGGACTACCTGCAAGGGCTCTTCTCGTCGTGAGCCGCCTGTGGCCGGGGTTCTCCTGGGGCGACTCGCCGCCCCGGGACGCCGACGAGGGCCATCTACGCCTCGCCTTCCAGCTCGCGCTGCGGGGAGCGGGCACGGTGAGCCCGAACCCGATGGTGGGCGCCGTGGTGGTCCGCGGCGGCCGCGTGATCGCCACCGGGTACCACCGGAAGGCCGGAGAGGCACACGCGGAGGTCATCGCCCTGCGCCGCGCAGGCACGGCCGCGCGGGGGGCGACCCTCTACGTCAACCTGGAGCCCTGCTCCCACCACGGTCGCACGCCGCCGTGCGTCCAGGCGATCCTGGGCGCCGGGGTGCGCCGGGTCGTGGCGAGCATGGTGGATCCCAACCCCCGGGTGCGGGGACGTGGCTTCTCGGCGCTCCGCCGCGCCGGGGTCGTCGTCGATTCCGGCCGGTTGCGGGGCGACGCCCGACGGCTCAACGAGGCCTACACCCGCTACATCGTCCATCACCGGCCGTTCGTGCTGGTGCGGGCCGGGATGAGCCTCGACGGCCGGATCGCCACCGCGAGCGGTGCGTCGCGGTGGATCACCTCGGCGCGCTCACGGCGGGAATCCCATGCGCTCCGGTGGTCCTTCGACGCGCTGGGGGTGGGGCGGGCGACGGTCGGCGTGGACGACCCGGAGCTGTTCGCCCGCCGTGGAGCCCGGCTGAAGGAGCGCTTCGTGCGGGTCGTCCTCGACTCGGCGCTGCGGACCCCCCCGGATTGCCGGCTGGTCCGATCGGCGCGGCGACAGCCGGTGCGGTTCTACACCACGCGCCGGGCGCCGGAGGCGCGGCGGCGGACCCTCGAGGCCGCCGGTGCGGAGGTCTGCGCGGTGGCGGGCCGCCGGGGCCGGGTCGAGCCCGCGGCGGTTCTCGAGGACCTGGCCCGGAGGGAGGTGGCCTCGGTGATCCTCGAGGGGGGAGGGGAGGTGCATGCCTCGTTCCTCCGCGCGGGCCTGGTCGACAAGGTGCTGCTGTTCGTGGCGCCCCTCCTCCTCGGGGGACGGCGCTCGATCCCCGTGGTGGGCGGCGGGGAGCCCGACCTGCCCTCGGCCGGGATCTCCCTGGGCGAGGTCCGGACGGGGCGCCTGGGGCGGGACCTCTGGATCGAGGGTTATCCGCGCCAGGTGTTGTAACGCGGACGGGGCTGCGCGAGACTGGGTTCATGTTCACCGGGATCATCGAGGCCATCGGGGAGGTGGTCTCCCTCCGGCGGGGGCGCGAGGGGGCCCGGATCCGTGTGCGGGGCCTCCCGGCGGGGGATCCGATCGCCGAGGGGGAGAGCGTCGCCGTGAACGGCTGCTGCCTGACCGTCGCCCGGCGGGGCCGCGGGTGGTTCGAGGCGGACTGCTCCCCGCAGACGCTCCGCCTGACCACGCTGGGAGACCTTCGAACCGGCAGTCCCGTCAACCTGGAGCGGGCGCTGACCCCCTCCGCACGGATGGGCGGTCACTTCGTGCAGGGTCATGTGGACGCCGTGGGGGTCGTCCTGGGAAGCCGGCGGGAGGGGAACTCGCGCGTGACG
>JASFRI010000287.1:0-5766 GCA_050115015.1 Acidobacteriota bacterium | reverse complement strand
GGGCGCGGCGCGGGTCGGCGCCCGGACGGAGGAGGAACTCGTATGTCAGCCCCCCGTCCTCGGCACGGTACAGGACGTCGATCCCGGGCCAGACCTCCCGGTAGGCCACCTGCCGGAACTGCGGGGTGGGGTCGGGGTCGGCGCCGCGCCCCAGGAAGCGCCGCCGGCCGATGGATTCACCGAGCGGCTCGATGGCGGTCGGTCCGGTCGGGTCGACGAACCGCAGGCCCACCGCGAAGCGCAGCGTGCTCACCGGTCGCCGGATCTCGCGGCGCCGCCGGACGGGATCCTCCGATCTCCCGGACGTCTCGCGGAACGCGAGCAGCTCGATCACCGGCCCCTCTTCCGTCAGGTACACGGCGCCGTGGGTACCGAGGGCGTAGAAAGACACGGGCGCGGCCACCTGGCCGGCGTTGGCGATGAACGACGGCGGGCCGCCGTCGCCGCTGGCCGCGACGACCGGCCCGAGCAGGAGCAGCAGCGAGGTGAAGAGGAGGTGGCGACACACCGGGGTCGGGAGCGCCCACCGCCGGCCTGCTGTGTGTTGCGGCGTGCGGGATGGGTCCATGGCAGCCTCGAGAGTCCACCCAATGATGGCACGATCCTCCTGCCCTGGCAACGCCAAAACCGCGGGATTGCCCGCGGAACGGCGGATTCGGTGGGTGGAATGACCCACCCGCCGCCTCGCAACCCTGCTACACTCGGGTCCGGAGGGCACCGACACATGGTCGAGATGACGATCGAGTACGAGGGGGAGCTTCACTGTCGGGCGGTCCACGGCCCGTCCGGCACGCCGCTGTCGACGGACGCGCCGGTGGACAACCGGGGGCGGGGCGAGTCGTTCTCGCCGACGGACCTGCTCGCCACGTCGCTGGGGGTCTGCATGATGACGATCATCGGGATCCGGTCCCGGGATCGCGGCATCGATCTGACGGGGACGCGGGTGCGGGTGAAAAAGGAGATGGTGGCGGACCCGCGGCGCCGGGTAGGGCGCCTCGGCGTGACCTTCGATCTGCCGCGCATCGACCCCGCCGAGCGGCCGGACCTGGAGGAGGCGGCCCGCACCTGCCCCGTCGCGTTGAGCATCCATCCCCGCATCCACCTGGACCTTGCCTTCCGCTGGGGCGGCGCATGACGGACGGGTACATCCATGGCACCGAGCCCGGGGAGCAGGCGAGGCTCTCACGGCTGAACGATCTGCTCAACCTGGATTCCCTGCGGCGGCTGCGACTGGCCGGGGGGGAGCGCATCCTCGACGTGGGGAGCGGGCTGGGCCAGCTCGGGCGGGCCATGGCACGTGCCGCCGGGCGTCCGGTGGTCGCCGTCGAGGCCGACCCGAGACAGCGGGACGAGGCGCTGCGTCTTGCGCGGGTCGACGGGGAGGCAGATCTGCTCGACCTCCGCGCGGGGGATGCGGCCCGGATGCCGCTGGAGGAGGCGGAATGGGGAACGTTCGACGTCGTCCACGCCCGCTTCCTCCTGGAGCACGTCGGGGACCCCGCCCCCGTGGTCGCGGAGATGGTCCGGGCGGCGCGTCCTGGAGGGCGGATCGTGCTCGAGGATGACGACCACGACGTGCTGCGGGTCTGGCCGGAGCCGCCGGGGTTCGCCACGCTCTGGGCGGCCTACATGGGGCTCTTTCACCGAAGGGGCTGTCAGCCCGACATCGGCCGCCGGATGGTCGCACTCCTGTACGAGGCCGGAGCGGAGCCGGTGGCGAACGACTGGCTGTTCTTCGGGGGCTGTGCCGGGGACGATCGCTTCGACGCGCTCGTCGTGAACTTCGCAGGTCTCCTGGAGGGCGCCAGGGACGCGCTTCTCGGCGACGGCCTAGTCGACGCCGGGGACCTCGACCGGGGGATCGAGGCCTGGCGCGCCTGGGGGCGCAGGGCGGACGCGTCCCTCTGGTATGCATGGGCCTGGGCGGAGGGGAGGCGCCGGGACGGCGGCTAGGAGCTACTTGAAGAGCTTCTCGAAGGCCTCCCGGGGATCCCCGGAGCCGGTCTCGGTGGGCACCTCCGCGCCGTTCCGGAGGGGCGTCTTGCGGACCCGGCGCCCCGTCGAGTCGAGGACCTGGCGCGGCTCGAACACGCCGCAGTCGTTCCGGACGGTCTTGTCCCGGTAGGCCTTCTCGATGGGTTGCCGGCACTGGAAGCGGGCGCCGGGGTCGAAGTGCCTGCAGTTGCGGCAGCAATGCAGGTCGGCGTTGCACTGGGTGCAGCTGTCGAGCGAGCCGGCTCCGGCGTCCGGCTCCTGATGGGTTCCGCACTGCCAGCAGCGGATGACGACGGTGGCCTCCCGGGTGGCGATCTCCCGGGGCCCGCGCCGCGGACGGTCCCGTTCGCGGTCGCGCTCCCGCTCGCGGCGGTAGTCGTCGTCACGATACCCGTGGTGACGGTACTTCATCGTTCTTCTCCTCCGAACCTGATTGGTCCTCGGGTCGCACGCCTCCCTCCGCTGCGGTGCAGCACGGGCTCACGACCGGGAACCGGGTAGGCACTGCAAGTCACGGGCGGCATTCTGGCGCCACGTGAGAAGCCGAAGCTCGGGAGCCTGCGGGGGGGCTCCGCTCTCGCCGGGTGCGTTCCTCGTCGGTTCTGTCCTGAAGGCGAGATCTGGGGTCAGCCCTTCTAGTTTACGTCCCGGGAGGGCGCCGCGCAAGCGGTTCCTGCTTCGGAGCCGGAAAAGCCCGCGAGAGCCCGCCATGGCCGCGCCATCCGAAGCGCCACGGCTTGCGGGCCCAGGGGCCGGCGTAGTCGACCCCGATCCGCTCCCCCCGCGCCACCCGGGACCGCGGGAGGGGCGCTCCCTCCTCGAGCCACACGGTCCTCCCCAGCAGACTCGAACGATCCCGGGATAGATCGAGCTTCATCGAACGGCACAGGCGGCCGGGTCCCCGACCCAGATCGTCGGCGCGACACCGCGGGGAGTTCCGCCGCATCCGGTCCACCCCTTCCAGCGGCTCCACCGCGCGGATCAGCACCGCCTGGGGCTCCCCCTCGCGGGCCGTCACGACGTTGAAGCAATGGTACATGCCGTAGACCAGATAGACGTAGGCATGCCCGCCGCGCCAGAACATGGGCTCCGTCCGGGGCGTCCGTCCCCGGGAGGCGTGGCTCGCCCGGTCACGGACACCCTGGTAGGCCTCGGTCTCGACGATCCGCCCGGCAAGCCGGGTGCCGTCAACCCGGTGCACGAGCACGCGCCCGATCAGGTCCCGGGCCACGGTGACCGCGGGGCGCAGGTAGAACGACAGTGGCAGGCGCCGCGACGAGAGGCCGCGCCCGCCGGGACCCACGATGGGCTGGTTCCGGGGCATCGCGTTCTCCGGATCGGGGGGAGCGACCCGGATCCTATCACCGGTTCCCACGGGCTTCCGGCCCTCCCGGGGAAGTGCTACCATGGTCGCCTTCACGCGTACAGGTCTTTGGCGGAGAACGAATTGGACCCCCTCGAGAGCCACATCGACCCCTCCGGCGAGGAGTACGCCCGGAACTTCGAGCACAACGCCGCGCTGGTCGCCGAGCTCAGGGAGCTGGTGAAGGCGGCGAGGGCCGGCGGTCCAGAGAAGGCCCGGGCGCGGCACCGGGAGCAGGACAAGCTCTTCGTGCGGGAGCGCATCGAGCGCCTGCTGGATCCGGGGACGCCCTTCCTGGAGCTGAGTGCGCTCGCGGCCCACGGGCTGTACGACGGCGAGGCCGCCGCGGCGGGGGTCGTGACCGGTGTCGGCCGGGTCTCCGGGCGGCAGGTGATGGTGATCGCGAACGACGCCACGGTGAAGGGCGGCACGTACTACCCGATGACCGTGAAGAAGCACCTGCGGGCCCAGGAGGTGGCGCTGGAGAACCGGCTGCCCTGCGTCTACCTGGTGGACTCCGGAGGTGCGTTCCTGCCGCTCCAGGACGAGGTCTTTCCGGATCGGGATCACTTCGGGAGGATCTTCTACAACCAGGCGCGCATGTCGGCAGGCTCGATCCCCCAGGTGGCGATCGTGCTGGGTTCCTGCACCGCCGGCGGCGCCTACGTCCCCGCGATGAGCGACGAGGTCGTGATCGTCAAGGGGACCGGCACCATCTTCCTCGGGGGACCGCCGCTGGTGAAGGCCGCGACCGGGGAGGAGGTCTCGGCGGAGGAGCTCGGGGGAGCCGACGTCCATGCCCGGCACAGCGGCGTCGCCGATCACTATGCCCTGGACGACGCTCACGCCCTCCACCTGGCGAGGAACATCGTGGAGAACCTGCCCCCCTCGAGCCCGCTCCCCGAGTGGGCGGTGGAGCCCGAGGATCCCCTCTACGATGCCGAGGAGCTCTACGGCATCATCCCGGCCGACGTGCGGCGTCCGTACGACGTCCGCGAGGTGATCGCCCGCATCGTCGACGGCAGCCGCTTCCACGAGTTCAAGGAGAACTACGGTACGACCCTGGTGTGCGGCTTCGCCCGGCTGCACGGCATGCCCGTCGGGATCCTGGCCAACAACGGCGTGCTGTTCTCGGAGAGCGCCCTCAAGGCCGCGCACTTCGTCAGCATGTGCAACCTCCGCCGCGTGCCCCTGATCTTCCTCCAGAACATCACCGGCTTCATGGTGGGAAAGGCCTACGAGCAGGGTGGGATCGCCAAGGACGGCGCCAAGATGGTGCACGCGGTGGCCAACGCCACGGTTCCGCGCTTCACCGTGATCATCGGAGGCTCCTTCGGGGCGGGAAACTACGGCATGTGCGGACGCGGCTACCAGCCGCGCCTGCTCTGGATGTGGCCGAACTCCCGGATCTCGGTGATGGGTGGGGAGCAGGCCGCGTTGGTGCTCGCGCAGGTCAAGCGGGACCAGATCGCCCGGCGTGGCGGCAGCATGAGCGACGAGGAGTTCGAGGAGTACAAACGGCCCATCCTCGAGAAGTACGAGCGCGAGGGGAACCCCTACTACTCCACGGCCAGGCTGTGGGACGACGGTATCCTCGATCCCGTGGAGACGCGGGACGCCCTCGGGCTGGGCCTGGCGGCCGCGTACAACGCGCCCATGGACCCGCCGCGGATGGGCATCTTCCGAATGTAGGAGGCCATGCCTTGACGGAATACCAGCATCTGAAGCTCCAGCGCGACGGCGTCGTCGCGCACCTTCACCTGAACCGCCCCGAGGTCCACAACGCCTTCGACGACGCCCTGGTGGCCGAACTGGCCGGGGCGGCGCAGGAGATCGCGCAGGACGGCGCCGTCCGGGTGGCGGTCCTCTCCGGCGAAGGACCGTCCTTCTGCGCCGGCGCGGACATCAACTGGATGCGCCGCATGGTGGACTACACCTTCGAGGAGAACCACGCCGACTCCCACCGGCTCGCGGCGATGCTGCGAGCCCTCGACCGCATCCCCAAGCCCGTGGTCTGCCGGATCCAGGGCGTGGCGCTCGGAGGCGGTGTCGGCCTGCTGTCGGTCTGCGACGTCGTGGTCGCGGCCGCGGACGCGAAGTTCAGCCTGTCGGAGGTGCGTCTGGGGATCCTCCCGGCGGTGATCTCCCCCTTCGTCCTGCGGCGCCTGAGCCAGGGTGTGGGGCGCTCCCTGTTCCTCACCGGGGAGCGCATCGATGCCGAGCGGGCCCGCGTCGTGGGTCTCGTGGATCACGTGTGCGCCCCCGAGGAGCTGGACGCCACGGTGCAGCGCGTCGTCGCCGGCCTATTGAAGGGCGGCCCCGTGGCCCAGCGCCGGATCAAGGAGCTGATCCCTCAGGTCTGGGGGAACACGCCGGAGGAAATGGCCGAGCTGACCACCCGGACGAAC
>JASFRI010000286.1:0-5789 GCA_050115015.1 Acidobacteriota bacterium | reverse complement strand
TGGGCGTTCACCTCGTTCACCGGTTCTTGCAGGACGTTCCGGAGATAGCCGGTGAGGACCGCCGCGAGCAGCGGGTCGCTGGGAAGCTCCAGGACCTCGCCGAACCACTCGACGCGGATCTCCTCGACGGGTCCGTCCACGAGATAGGCCTGCAGGCGGCCGAGCTTGGCAGCCAGCACGCGGTACGGGTCCAGCCGCGGCCGCAGGGCGGGTTCCACGGTGGCGAGGTTCAGCGCGTGGCGGGGCACGCCGTCGCGTAGCAGCTCGATCATCTGGTCGGCGATCCGCACCGCCACCTTCTCCTGGGCCTCGTGGGTCGACGCGCCCAGGTGGGGGGTGCAGATCGCCTCGTCCAGCCCGATCAGGGGGCTCGTGGACGGGGGCTCCGTCTCGAAGACGTCGAAGGCCGCGCCGGCGACCCTGCCGTCGCGGATGGCCGCCGCGACCGCCGCCTCGTCGTAGATGCCCCCCCGGGCGCAGTTGATCAGGCGGATGCCCCGCCGGGCCGCGCGCAGCTCCGGCTCCCCGATCAGGTGGCGGGTGGCGTCGGTCAGGGGCGTGTGCACCGTGAGGAAATCGGCGCGCTCCAGCAACCTCGCGAGGGGCAAGGGCTCGACGTTGATCTGCCGCTGCTGCTCCTCGGAGAGATGCGGATCGTGACCCAGGATCTGCATCCCGAACCCCCGGGCGCGGGCGGCCACCTCGCGGCCGATCTTCCCGAGGCCGATGATCCCCAGGGACTTGCCGAGCAGCTCCACGCCCAGGAACCGCCCGCGCTCCCAGCGGTGGTCGCGCATCGACCGGTCCGCCTCGGGGATGCGCCGTGCGAGGGCGATCAGCAGGCCCAGGGTGTGCTCCGCCGCGGAGATCGTGTTGCCGCCGGGCGTGTTCATCACCACGATGCCCCGCTCGGTTGCCGCCGCGACGTCGATGTTGTCCACGCCCTCGCCGGCCCGGCCGATGGCCTTGAGGCCCGGCGCCCCGTCGAGGAGCCCGGTATCGACCTTCGTCGCGCTGCGGACGACGAGGCCGTCGGCGGATGCGAGCGCCGCCAGGGTCTCCTCCCGTGGCCGGCCGGCCCCCAGGTCGACCTGGAAGCCGGCGGCCTTGAGCCGTTCGGCGCAGGCGGGGGCGACCTTGTCCGCGATCAGGATCCGCACCATCTTCGCCTCCTTGGTTCCCGTCACCCCGCCGCCCTCCGTCCGCGCTGCCGGTTTCCCATGCCGGCGGTCCGGTCGAGGTCGACGGCGTGCCTGGAGGTATAGCCGGCCCGCAGCGCCGCGGCCGCGTCCCGGACGATCCCCTCGCCCACCGGTGCGCCGGGAGGAGGGTGGGGCAGCGGCTCGCCGACCTGGACGTCGATGACCCCGGGGCGGGGCACGTACCCCTGGCGCGGGAGCACCCCGCGGCTGCCGCTGAACGTGACCGGGAGCAGGTCCACGCCGCTCCCCTGCGCCACGTGGAACGCTCCCTTCTTGAGCGGGCGGAGGTTCCCGTCATCGCTCCGGGTGCCCTCCACGAACATGACCAGGTGACGCCCCTCCTGGAGGACCCGGCTCCCCTGGCCCAGGGAGGCGATGGCCCGATCCCGGCGAGACCGGTCGATACCGATGAAGCCGGACATGCGGAGCACCCATCCGAAGATCGGGATGCGGAAAAGCTCGCGCTTCGCGACGATCCGGAAGGGCCGGCGGAGGGTCAGGACGAGGGCCGGGATGTCGAAGAGGCTCTGGTGGTTGCAGAGCACCACCCAGGGACCTCCGGCGGTGCGCTCCGCTCCCAGGGGCCGGACCTCGACCCCGGCGGTCCACAGGATGACCCGGGACCAAAGGCGGGCGATCCGAAGGACCCCGTCGCCGGGCGCCAGCAGGCACACTCCCAGCGCCACCACCCCCAGGACGGCGGTGTGGAAGGGGAGGGCGAGAACGCAGAAGAGGCCGCGAAGGGATGGCATCCGGTCGATCCGAGGATGCTACTATAGGCAACGATGCGAATGGGTGTCAATCCAGGCTCCCTCCGGGGCCGGCGGTGAGCCGACCACGGCCCCACCGGATCGGCGTCGATACCGGCGGTACCTTCACGGACTTCGTGTCTCTGGACCGGGGCAGGGTGCGGGCCTGGAAGGTGCCGTCCACGCCCCGGGATCCCGCGGCGGCCGTGGCGACGGGGTGGCGCCGGGTCGCCGGTGCCGCTGGCATGGTGCACGGCACGACCGTCGGCACGAACGCGCTCCTCGAGCGCCGTGGCAGCCGGACGGCCCTGGTCACGACCGCCGGCTTCCGGGACCTCCTGACGATCGCCCGCCAGGATCGACCCCGGATCTACGCGCTGGAACCGCGGCGTCCGCCGGCACTCGTGCCCGAGGCGCTCTGCTTCGAGATCGAGGAGCGGACCCTGGCGGACGGAAGCGTGGAGAGCGAGCCGGACGCTGCCTCCCTGCAGGCGCTGCGGAAGACGCTGGCGGCGACGGGGGTCGAGGCGGTCGCGGTCGTGCTGCTCCACAGCTATGCCAACCCCGGAAACGAGGAGCGCGTCTGCCGGGCGCTGGACCCGCTGGGAATCCCCGTCTCGGCGTCGCACCGGGTGCTGCGGGAGTACCGCGAGTACGAGCGTGCCACCGCCACGGTGATCAACGCCTACCTCCGTCCGCTGATGGAGTCCTACCTGTCGCGGCTGGGGGCCGAGCCCCTCTGGGTGCTGCGCTCCGACGGGGGCACGCTGTCCGCCGCCGCCGCCGCCGAGATGCCGGTGCAGACGGTGCTATCCGGTCCGGCGGGGGGGGTGGTCGGGGCCGCGTGGCTCGGGGCCCGGGCCGGCGAGGAGCAGGTCATCACCTTCGACATGGGGGGCACGTCCACGGACGTCTCGCTGATCGACGGGCGTCCACGCCTCACCGCCGACGGTTCCTTCGGCCCGTGGCCGCTGCGTCTCCCGATGATCGACATCCACACCGTCGGCGCGGGCGGCGGGTCCATCGCCTGGCGGGACCGGGGAGGGGCGCTCCGGGTCGGGCCGCGTAGCGCCGGATCGGACCCGGGGCCCGCCTGCTATGGCGCCGGGGACCAGCCCACGGTGACCGACGCCAACCTCCACCTGGGCCGGATCTGTCCGGAGGGCTTCCTGGGAGGGGAGATGTCCCTGGACCCGGGACGGGCCCGGGTTGCCCTGGGGCGCCTCGCCGACGCGCTCGGCCTGACGGCGGATCGGGCCGCGGAGGGGATCCTCCGGGTCGCGGAGGCCTCGATGGAACGGGCGATCCGCGTGATCTCGCTGGAGCGGGGACACGATCCGTCCCGCTTCGTTCTCTATTGCTTCGGCGGTGCCGGCGGGCTGCACGTCGTGGCGCTGGCCCGGAGCCTGGGGATCCCCCGGGTGCGGATCCCCGCCGAGCCCGGGGTCTTCTCGGCGCTGGGGATGCTCGCCGCCGACGTGGTGCTGCACCGGTCGGAGACGGTCCTGCTGAACGTCACCGGCGACGCGGTGGCCCAGCTGGAGGGCAGCTTCCGGCGGATGGAGCAGGAGGCGCTCGGCCTGCTGGCGGCGGAGGGGTTCGGACCGGAGGAAGTGCGGCTCGAGCGCACGGCGGACCTGCGCTACCGGGGCCAGTCCTTCGAGCTCACCGTCCCGTTCGGCGACCGGATGGAGGAGGCGTTCCACGGGGAGCACGAGTCCCGGCGCGGACACGCCGACCCGACCCGGTGCGTGGAGATCGTGAACGTCCGGCTGCGGGCCGTCGGACCGGTGCCGCCCCCGGAGCTGGCCCGGCAGGAGCCGGGCTCACGGGATGCTGCACCGGCGGGCCTGGGGCCACGGCGGGTCTGGCTCGAGGAGGGCCGTTGGGAGGAGGCACCCGCCTACGCCCGGGAGCGGATGCGGCCCGGGATGGAGGTCCAGGGTCCCGCCCTGGTGACCGAGTACTCCGCGACCCACTGGCTTCCCCGGGGCGTCCGCGCGCGTGTCGACGAGCTGGGGTCGCTGGTGCTGGAGGTGGGAGGGTGACCGCCTACGACCCGGTCCAGGTGGAGCTGTTCGGGAACCTGCTCTCCGGCGTGGCGGAGGAGATGGGGGTGGCGCTGCAGCGTTCGGCCTTCTCGGCCAACATCAAGGAGCGCCGGGACTTCTCCTGCGCCCTCTTCGACGCCCGGGGCCGGATGGTGGCCCAGGCGGAGAACATCCCCGTCCATCTCGGCTCGATGCCGGCCTCCGTCGCCGCGGCCGTCGAGGAGGCCCCGCCCGGACCGGGGGAGATGGTGCTCCTCAACGATCCCTTCCATGGGGGGACCCACCTGCCGGACCTGACGCTGGTGGCCCCCTTCCTGCCGGCGGGCCACGGCGAGCCCGCCTTCTACGTGGCGAACCGGGCCCACCATGCGGACGTCGGGGGAATGAGCCCGGGATCGATGCCCCTGGCGCGGGAGATCTTCCAGGAGGGCCTCGTCATCCCGCCGGTCCGCCTGGTGAGGGGGGACCACCTGGACCCCGAGATCCTCCGGCTGCTGCTGGCCAACGTGCGCACGCCGGACGAGCGTCGCGGGGACCTGGCTGCGCAGGTGGCGGCCTGCCGCATGGGGGTCCGCCGGCTCCAGGATCTCGGTTGCCGCTACGGGATCGACGTGCTCCAGGCCCGGGCGGCGGACGCCATGGCCTATGCCGAGAGCATGATGCGGGCCACGCTGGAGGCGATCCCGCAGGGGGAGTACGCCTTCGAAGATCGGCTGGACGACGACGGGGGCGGAGGGCCGGCGGCGGTGCTACGCGTGCGCGTGTCGATCCGCGGCGACCGGGCGACGGTGGACTTCACGGGGTCGGCCGAGCAGGTGAGGGGCTGTCTCAACGCCGTCGGGTCGATCACGCGATCCGCGGTCTACTATGTTTTCCGGTGCCTCGCCGGGGACCGTATCCCCTCGAACCACGGCTGCTTCGCCCCGCTGGAGGTGATCCTCCCCACGCCCTCGATCCTGGACGCGGTCTCACCGGCGGCCGTGGCCGGCGGCAACGTCGAGACCTCGCAGCGGGTCGTGGACGTGCTCTTCGGGGCGCTTGCCGAGGCACTGCCGGACCGGATCCCCGCGGCGAGCCAGGGCACCATGAACAACCTGGCCTTCGGCGGCAACCTCCCCGGTGGCGAGCGGTTCGCCTACTACGAGACCGTGGCCGGGGGATGCGGAGGCGGTCCCCGGGGGCCAGGTGCCCCGGGCATGCACTCCCATATGACGAACTCGCGGAACACCCCGGTGGAGGCGCTGGAGCATGCGTTGCCGGTCCGGGTGCGTCGCTACGGGATCCGCCGGGGAAGCGGCGGCGCCGGCGCCCACCCGGGAGGCGACGGCCTGGTCCGGGAGCTGGAGTTCCTCTCCCCGGCGGAGGTCACCCTCCTGGGGGAGCGCCGGAAGCTGCCTCCGTGGGGCCTCCGTGGGGGCGGGCCCGGTCGGCCCGGCCGCAACCGGCTCCTGCGCCGGGATGGGCCGGTGGAGGACCTGCCTGGAAAATGCGTGCTTTCCGTCGCCGCTGGGGATAGGATCCGGGTCGAAACCCCCGGGGCCGGGGGCTGGGGAGAGCTCGATGGTGGACTTCCGGCGGCGGAGGAGGGTTGAGATGGCGTCCGTCCCGCTGCGGGCTCTCCGGCGGCGGCGGGACACCACGCCCCCGTCCGCGTGGCTCCGGAACCCGGGCGAGTCCGGAGGTCAGCCCTGATCAAGGCCTTCGAGCATGTGGGCGGCGTCGTGCTGCTCGGATGGGACGCGCTCCTCAAGGCCCTCCGGCCTCCTTACGAGTGGTCGCTCCTCGGA
>JASFRI010000285.1:0-5818 GCA_050115015.1 Acidobacteriota bacterium | reverse complement strand
GGGTGAGGTGCTCCCGGAGGCGTTCCAGGTGGAGATCCCGGCCCAGCGCCGCGACCAGGCGAACGTCACCGCCTCGGTCCTGGGCTGCGTCAGCGAGAAGTTCCCGTTCGTGAAGGGCATGCGTCCCACCACCGAGGACGCGACCGAGCAGCTGCTCAACCACACCTGGCGCCCGCAGCTCTCCATCACCGGCGTGGCGGGAATGCCATCCCTCGACCAGGCCGGGAACGTCCTCCGCCCGGAGACGGCGGTGAAGGTCTCGCTGCGCATCCCACCGCGGGTGGATCCGGACGCCGCCACCGAGGCGCTGCGGCAGGTCCTCACCGCCGACCCGCCCTACGGGGCGAAGGTGACCTTCAAGCCCGAGGCGGGGGCGCCCGGATGGGACGCGCCGCCGGTGGCGCCATGGCTCGAGAAGTCGGCCAGTGACGCCTCGCAGCAGTTCTTCGGCAACCCGGCCGCCTACTACGGCGAGGGCGGGACGATCCCTTTCATGGGGATGCTGGGGGACAAGTTCCCGGAGGCCCAGTTCATGATCACCGGCCTGCTCGGTCCGGGATCGAACGCCCACGGCCCGAACGAGTTTCTGGACATCGCCACCGGCAAGAACCTGACGTCTTGCATCGCCAAGGTCCTCGCCGATCACCACACCCGGAAGTAGCCGCCATCGCCCGAACCGGCCGGTGCACCGATGGCCGGCCGGTTCGGCGGGCTCACGGCGGGCCGGTTCGGCAAGCTCACGGCGGGCCGGTTCGGCGGGCTCACCGCAGGCTGGTTCGGCGGGCTCACGGCCCGCCGCGTCGGCAACATCGGGGGCTCCCCCGGGAGGCCAGGCTCAGCTGCCGTTTCGCGGTCCGCTGCCCGATCCCGGCGGGCCACGCCGCACGAAGACTCGCTGGGGGTCGGCCGCGAGGAGCCGCATGGGTAGTCCCTGGCCCAGGAGCTCCCGGTACATGGACGGCGTCATGACGGCGTAGCCCGTATCGAGCTCGAGCCACTCGCGCCGGAAATCCGCCAGGGAGGCGAGGCCACGTTCCGGTTCCGCGTCCAGGCCGAGTCCGAGCTCGTCCCGGTACGCCACGAGGGTGACCGGTCGGCCGAGCTCGAAGGGCACGGTCTGATCGTACATGCCGACGCTGAAGAAGGGGACGTCCGGAGCCACCCCGCCGTCGGCCTGCTCCATCCGGTCGAAGGTCCCTTCGGCGGAGTAGACCGGGGACATGCTCTGGTGTCCGGTCATCAGGATCGTGACGGCAAGGAGGCCGGCGCACGATGCGGTGACAATCGCGGCGACGCGGGAACGGCGCCAGGCGAGCACCGCCGCGATCAGGGTGCCTGCGCCCAGCACTCCGCTCGCGGCCTCGACCCACGGCATGAACAGCCGGGTGAAGGCCTCCAGCCCGCCCTTCTGGATGCGGTGCGCGGCGATGGGGGGGGCCAGGAACGCGCCCAGCACCACCGGCAGCGCGAAGATACCCAGCAGGATCGCGAGCCGTCGCGGCGGCAGCTTCTCCACCTGCGCGGCCATCAGCAGCACCATCACCGGGAAGATCGGCAGGATGTACGGGGCGAGCTTCGATCCCGAGGCACTGAAGAACAGGAACACGATCGCACACCACAGCGCCAGGAACCGGCTGGGCCGAAATCGTGCGGCGGGCTCCGCCCGCCACGAGCGCGGCAGGCTCCAGGCCAGCACGCCGGACCAGGGAAGGGCTCCGATCACCAGGACCGGAAGAAAATACCACCAGGGTGCCGCCCGACCACCGGGCTCCAGGAAACGCTCGAAGTGCTCGTGCCAGAAGAAGAACCTGGGGAACTCCGGGTTCCTTGACGAGACCATGACGAACCAGGGAGCGGCGATGGCCAGGAAGACCCCTGTCCCCCACCGGGCCTCGAGCCGGCGCAGGGGCGAGGTGTCACGGTGGATCGCCGCGTAGGCCACGACGGTGGCGCCCGGCAGCACGATCCCGATCAGCCCCTTGCTGAGCACCGCGATCGCCGCGGCGCCCCAGGCGGTGAGCATCCATCCGACCCGCTCTCTCCTTGCGGCGTCGTCTCGCTGCGCGACGGCGATGGCCAGCACGGCGAGGGTCTGGAAGAGGGTGAGGCCCATGTCGAGGGTCAGGGCGTGTGAGAAGACCACGTACATCATCGTGCCCGCGAGCATCGTGGCCGCGAGCGCACCGACCCGCCTGCCGTGGAGGCGCGACCCGGCGACGTACACCAGGGCCAACCCCAGCAGGCCGGCGAGCGCCGGCCAGAGCCGGGCGACCCACTCGTCCACCCCCAGCACGGAGTAGAAGGCCGCAGTCATCCAGTACTGGAAGGGTGGCTTCTCGAAGTACTTCAGGCCGTCCAGGCGTGGGGTGACCCAGTCCCCGGAGACCATCATCTCCCGCGGGATCTCCGCGTAGCGTCCCTCGTCGGGATCGACGAGGTCGCGGTATTCCAGGTTCCCGAACCAGAGGAACCCCAGGAGGAGGAGCGCGAGGAAGGCGAGCGCCCTTGTCCTGGGCGAGATCCGCGAGACCCTCTCCCCGCCGCCGCCACGAGTCACGGCCTGGGGTGTGGCGGCGTGCCTTCCGGTGCTCGTCGGGAACGCCGTCGTGGCCGTGCCGGCCACCGGAGGGGATTCCAGCCCCCGCCCGCCCCGCCCCACGGAGGCCTGGCTCGAGAGCTTCGATTCCCGCCCTTCATCGCGGCGCATGCGCCCTCTTCCCGTCGAGTCTACCGCTGGGCTCGTAGGTCCTTCCGTCCCCTGAAACGGACCTGCTTGCGCCATGTTGGAGGGAACGACGCGGCGAGATCCTTCGCGCTTTCCATCCCGAGAACACCTCGTAGAGCCTATGCCTCACGTCCATCCGGCCGCAATCGAAAGTGGCCGGAAGAACCATGAACTCTTTGTCATCTTCCGGCAAGGACACGGCAAGCCGCGCCGTCACATGATCCACGCGACCCCCGAGGAGAGATGCGCACCAGGGGAGTTGGAAAGGAGAAACCATGAACACGCAGACGACGAACACCCGGAAAGCCCCCCGGCGACGGGTCTGGCTGGGGGTCACCCTGCTCGCGGCCGCGGCCGCGCTGGGGATCTGGCACTTCGCCCCCGAGCTCACCGCGGAGGCCTCCGTGAAGCCCGAGCCGCTGGCCTCGAACATCGAGGCGACGGTACCCGTGGCGCTTCCGGATCTGATCGATGCGGTGAAGCCCGCCGTCGTGAACATCTCGGCGAGCGGCTCCCTGCAGGGTGCCGGCCATCCGGAGGTTCCCTTCCCCGAGGGAACGCCCTTCGACGAGTTCTTCCGCCGCTTCTTCGATCCGCACGCCGGGGCAACCCCCGCGCCGCCCCTGCGACGTGAGGCGATGGGCTCCGGCTTCATCGTCGATCCCGATGGCTACGTGGTCACGAATCACCACGTGATCGACTCCGCCGACGAGATCACGGTCACGCTCCAGGACGGCAAGCAGTTCGAGGCCAAGCTCCTGGGGAGCGACCAGAAGACCGACCTGGCGCTGCTGAAGATCGAGTCCAAGGAGCCGCTGCCGTATGTCCGGCTGGGGGACTCGGACACCACCCGCGTCGGCGACTGGGTCGTGGCCATCGGCAACCCCTTCGGGTTCGGTGGCACCGCGACCACGGGGATCGTGTCCGCCCGGGGCCGCGACATCCAGTCCGGTCCGTACGACGACTTCCTGCAGATCGATGCCCCGATCAACCGCGGCAACTCCGGCGGACCGCTGTTCAACCTGGCGGGGGAGGTGATCGGCATCAACAGCGCCATCGTGTCGCCGAACGGCGGCAACGTCGGCATCGGCTTCGCGATTCCCGCGACGCAGGCCAAGCCGATCCTAGACGAGCTTCGCCACACCGGTCACATCGAGCGTGCCTGGCTCGGCGTGCGGATCCAGGAGGTCACCCCCGACCTCGCCGAGGGCCTCGGTCTGGAGGAGGGCCACGGGGCGCTCGTGGTGAGCGTCGACCCGGACAGCCCGGCGGCCGAGGCCGGCATCAAGCCGGGGGACGTCATCGTGCGCTTCAATGGCGAGGAGGTGTCCCGGGCCAAGAGCCTGGCCCGCATGGTGGGCGATGAGGACGCGGGAACGAAGGCGGACGTGGAGGTCTGGCGGGAGGGAGACGAGCATGACATGAAGGTCGCGCTCGCCGCCAGCCCCGATGATGCCACCGTGGTCCGGGCGTCGATGTCGCCGGAGCACAACCCCGCCGGGAAGCTCGGGCTCTCGCTGGCGGCATTGAGCGACAACGCCCGACGGCAGTTCGGTGTGCCCGACGACGTTCACGGCGCCCTGGTGATCGGCGTGGAGCCCGACAGCCCGGCGGCACGCCGCGGCCTGCAGCCCGGGGACGTGGTGGTCATGGTCGGCCAGACCCCCGTGGACGGCCCCCGGGAGGCGGCGGCGGAGATGGCCAAGGTCAGCGACGCGGGTCGCGAGACCGTGGTCCTCGAGGTCGCCCGCAGTGGAGACCTGATGTTCGTGCCGCTCCGGCTCGCCTGACCGGTTCGCGCCGGAGGTCCGGAAGGCTACAATGCGGGAGCACGGGCTGCGACGCTCGTGCTCCCGCTTTCCTTTTTCGGCGCGCGTCCACCGGGAGGCGGCAGGTGCACATCCTGGTCATCGAGGACGATCCGGAGACCCTCGAGTTCCTGGTCAAGGGGCTCGGGGAGCAGGGTCACTCCACCGTGCCCTCGGGCGACGGGGAGGAAGGGCTGCGACTGGCCCGGGAGGGTCGCTTCGAGGCCCTCATCGTCGATCGCATGCTCCCCGGCCGGGACGGACTGTCGTTGATCGAGTCCCTGCGCCGATCCGGCGACCATACACCCGCCCTGATCCTCAGCGCCCTCGGGGAGGTGGACGACCGGGTCGAGGGGCTGCGCCGCGGCGGTGACGACTACCTGGTCAAGCCCTTCGCCTTCTCGGAGCTGCTGGCACGCCTGGAGGCGGTGGTCCGCCGCGGGGCGGCGGAGGCGGTCCAGACGCAGATCCAGGTGGCGGATCTCGAGATGAACCTGCTGGATCGCACCGTGCGCCGTGCGGGACAGGTCATCGACCTGCAGCCGAAGGAATTCCGCCTGCTCGAGTGCCTGATGCGGCACAGCGGCCAGGTCGTGACCCGCACAATGCTGCTCGAGCGTGTGTGGGACTATCACTTCGACCCGCAGACCAACGTCATCGACGTTCACATGAGCCGGCTGCGCCGCAAGATCGATCGCGGCTTCGATCCTCCTCTCCTGCACACCGTCCGCGGTGCTGGATATGTCCTTCGCGTCCCCACGGAACCTGCTGCGTAGCACCCCCTTCCGGCTGGGGCTGATCTACCTGGCCCTCTTCGGCGGCTCCGGGGGGGCGCTGCTCGGCTTCCTGTACTGGTCGACGGCGGGCTCGATGCTGCGGGAGGCCGACGCCACCATCGAGGCGGAGATCTCCGGGCTGGACGAGCGCTACCGGCTGACCGGACTCGGCGGCCTGACGGTGCTGATCCGGGAGCGCCTGGCCCGCCGGCCGGCGGGGTCCGCCGTCTACCTCCTGTCCGCCCCCGACGGCTCGATCGTGGTGGGGAACCTGGACCGGTGGCCGACGGCGGCGCCGGACGCCGAGGGCTGGGTCGACTTCCGCCTGGAGAATCCGGGAGCCGGGGTGGTGCACCGGGCCCGCGCCCAGGTGTTCGATCTGCGCGGCGGCTTCCGGCTGCTGGTGGGCCGCGACATGCACGAGCTGGAGGCGACGCGCTCGTCGATCATCCGCACGCTCGGCTGGGGGCTGGCCCTGACCGCCGCCCTCGCCCTGGGCGGAGCGGTCC
>JASFRI010000284.1:0-5819 GCA_050115015.1 Acidobacteriota bacterium | reverse complement strand
CTGGCGATCTACCTGGCACGGAGCAACGTGGACGTCTGGGGGATCGACCAGGCCTGGACCCTCGTGCCGCAGGATCTCCCCGACTACAGCTTCATGGAGAGCTGGGGCCTCGGCTATCAGCGCGACGCGCTGCGCTCGGCCGTCGCCGTCGCCCGGGAGGTCCTCTACCTCCAGGGGGGCTCCGACGACCGGTTCAACCTGCTGGGCTACAGCAGCGGCGGCATAACGGGGTACGCGCTGCTGGATCTAGAGAGCCAGCTACCGAGGAAGGACCGGCTGATCCAGGGCTACGTCTCGGCGGACATGAACTACGACTCGACGGATCCGGACTGGAGCGCGCTGTGGTGCAACGACATCCAGCTGTACATCGCGGCGCTGGGCGCCGGGGATTACGGCTACAACTTCGGCTTCAAGACGGTGGGCTTCCTGGCGCAGGGGGATCCGGACGGTCCCTCGCCGATTTTCCCCGGGTTCACGAACCTCGAGGTCGCGCTCTACTTCGGCACGGCCCCCTACGGAACGTTCCATTATCTTGCCGGCGTCTTCGACGCCACAGGGTTCCCGATCGGCTTCCAGTACATGACGACACCGCAGTGGCTCGATTTCATGTCCACGGGCTTCGACTGGGAGCCAAGCCAGTTCCTCTATGACTACAGCGCCGTGCTCTGCGACCAGTACGACTCCCCCTACGACGACCACCTCGCCGACATCACCGTGCCCGTGCTCAACTGGGGAGCCAGGGGCGGGATCGCCCCTTACGGTGTGGCCACCCTCGGGCTGCTCGGCAGCCGGGACACCTCCTCCTACATCGTCAGCACCCATCCCCCGGAGGAGATCCTGATGGACTTCGGCCACATCGACCTCTTCGCGGGCGACAACGCTCCGGAACTGGCCTGGCCTGCACTGCTGGACTGGCTGCAGATGCATCGCTGACCGGTCTCGCACCGGTAGGACAGCGGGCGGCGGCGGGGAGACCCACCCTGCCGCCGCCTCGCTCTCGCGGGGCGCCGGGCCGGCGATTGACTACGTTGCCGGCCGGTTCCCGGCCCCGTCGACGGGAGCCCCGACGCGCCGGCAGACCTCCGGCAGGAGTTCCTCCGCCTTCCCCCGCAGCACCGCGACGGCGGTCCCCCGCGGTGCGACGCCGCCGGGATCGACGGAGAACGCCGGCACCCGGCGGGCCCGGACGAGCTCGAGGAACAGCTCCGTCACCCCGACGGCGAACGAGGTGCCGACGAAGAGGGCCAGGTCCATGGAGGACGCGGCCTCCATCACCCGGGGCCACTGGAAGTCCTCGTGCGCCGCGTAGTACTCGTCGAACCAGAGCACGTGCTGCCGCAGGACGTCGCCGCAGGCCGGACAGCGCGGGAGCGTGTCCGTGGAGGGGTGTTCGAGGAACGCGCCGACGTCGACCTCGTCGCGCGGCAGCGATCCCGACGGCGCACCGTGCACGCAGCCGTCGGTGGCGCAGCGGACGCGATCCGCACTGCCGTGGACCTTCACCATCGTCCTGGAGCCGGCCTGTTCGTGGAGCGTGTCGATGTTCTGCGTCACCAGCAGGAACTCGCCCCCTCGCCCCAGATGCCAGCGCTCCAGGGCAGCGATCGCCAGGTGGCTGGGGTTCGGGCGCGCCTCCAGGACGTGACGGAAACGCTCCAGGTACCAGCGCCAGCTCGCCACCGGATCCCGGCGGAAGAAACCGAACGTCCCCAGCTCCAGGATGTCGCGCTTCCACACGGCATCGGGGTCGGAGCCCCGGAACGTCGGGATGCCGCTGGCGGCGCTGATCCCCGCGCCGGTGACCACGACCAGGCGCCCCGGACCCAGCTTCTCCAGCCTCTCGGTCAGCGGACGGATCATCGACCTCCAGCCTCCCGCCGCCGGGTCCTCGGGCGTCCCGGACCGGGGCGCCGCCGCCCGGCAGGACGGCTTCCCGAGGACGGCGGCCTGCGTCCCCGGCGGTGCGGCGCTGGAAACCGGCGCCCTGCCCTGAGGGTACCAGCATCGGGGCTCGGGGGGCCATCCCCGCGGCGTATTCCCGCCGGACGGAAAAGACGGCACAGATCGGACATGCACGGAGGTTGGCGCTGGCAGGATCGCGGCGGCCGGGGTATCTTTCGGGGACACCGGCGATGGTCTCATGACCTGTCCTCCAGCGCCGAGGACGTCCAGGGAGCCACCGTCCCGAAGGAGAGACACGTCCCCGAACAGGGGACCAGCCCCCGAACACGGGAAGCTCGAGGGGCCGCGACGTGTGCGGTGCGCCGATGGCCGCCGGTGCATCGAGGAAGGGCGGGCACGACGATCGGTCGTTCCACGGCGCCCACGGCGTGGGCTGGCCCGGAAGTGGTCGGGAAACCGCTCTCGGGAGGGGGGTCGACATGAGAGCAAGGCGAAGCACGTTCCTCCGGAACACGGCGATTCTCGTGTGGGCGCTCGCGACCATTGCCCCCGCGGCGGCGCAGTGTCCCGCCGAGCCGCCGTTACAGAACTTCACGGGAGGCGGCAGCGTCGTCTGCCCCTGCTTCGCCGTCGGGGAGCAGGCGGGGGCCGTCTTCGAACTCCCGCCGGACGCCTACCCGATCGAGATCCTCAAGGTCGGGGTCGGCTGGGGATCCACGAGCGGCGCGAACCCCCAGTCGCTGGAGGAGGCGATCCACGTCTATGGCGCCGGGCTCCCCACCCCCGGAGCGCCCATCTTCTCCCTCGCCGGCCCCGTGCTCACCGACGGCGGGATCAACGAGTTCGACCTCGAGCCGGAGCTCGGCGAGATCATCATCAATTCCGGCCCCTTCATGGTCGCCCTGGAGTTCCTCAACGCCAACGAGGGGATCGCGTCCGCCTCCAGCGTCGTCCACGATGGGAACGGCTGCCAGGCCGGGAAGAACTCCGTCTATGCGAACTTCGGCGGAGGTCTCTGGGTCGACGCCTGTGCGCTGGGGGTAACCGGTGACTGGGTATTCACGGTGACCTATCGACCGCTGTCCTGCGGGCCCACGGGGGCGGGGAGGGTCTCCGATGGCAGCAGCGGCGCACCGCTGACCGTCAACCTGAACGTCGGCGGCAACCTGACGCTTCTCTGGAGCCCGTCCTGCGCGGCCAGCGACGATGACTACGAGGTCTACGAGGGGGCTCTCGGGACTTTCTACAGCCACGCCTCCGTCCTGTGCTCGACCAGCGGCGCCACCGGGGCCGTCATCACCCCCGCACCGGGGGACACGTACTACGTGGTCGTCCCCCGGAACACGGACCGCGAGGGCTCGTACGGCGTCGATGGGACGGATGTCGAGCGGCCACCGGGCAGCGGCCAGTGCCTGGCGCAGGAGCTCGCTGCCTGTCCGTGAGCCGGCCGGAAGTACCCCGCGGAAACCCCATCCGCTCCCGCCCGTTCAGGTCAACCGCCGGCCGGATCATCCCGACCCACGATCTGGTGTCGCGACACGGGAAGTCACGCGGATGGACCTCGAAGCCGAGAGGATGCTGGGTCCGATAGCGCCGGTGACCGGCCCCCTCTGCCTCAGAGGCCGGTTGCCGACCGGAGCAGCACGGAGCCGTTCATCGCGGTGAAGTAGATGTGGACCGTATCCCCGCGCACGAGCGGCTCCGGATCGATGCCGGCGATGCCGCCGTCCACCCGCCGCAGCAGGTCGGCGACGCCGAACGAGAAGTCCAGCCTCAGGATCCAGATCTGGCTCTCCTCCCGGGCGTTCCGGAGCTCGGTGGACACATAGGATCGGCCCTCGAACACGAAGGGCTCCGTCGAGAAGAAGTCCGTGAACCCAAGTAAGCCGTCGGGGGCATGGACGACGCCGACCTTGGTGACGACGCCGTCGAGGACGCGGTAGAGCCCCAGCTGGGTCCACCGGTGGCAGCGGTGGAAATCCATCCCGCGATCCGGATCCGAGCCGTCCGTGCACGTGCCCGCGAGGTAGGCATCGGGCTCAGGCGAGGCCTCGACCGCGAAGAAGACGAAGTCGTTCTCGACGACGGGATCGTGCCAGGCGAACACGGTGCGCTTCTGGAAGTCGTCCGTCGTCATCTGGCGACCGTAGCCGGGACCGGGGGAATCGACGTCGTAGGAGAAGATCTGCACGCGGTCGTCCGCCTCCTGGAAGGCCGGCAGGAGCAGATCCGGCCCCGCGCCGCCGCGCTGCCCCTCGACCACGCGTCGCTGGGGATTCGGCCTCCCGTCGGCCAACGTCGGGAGCACATCGATCCGGTCGTCGCGGCAATCCCCATCCGGCTCCAGGACGTGGAGGGACCGGTGCATGTCCCCCTTGATCCCGTGGCTGAAGACGACGAACGGCGGACGGGTCGACGGGGAGAGGCTGCCGATGGGCGTGTGGACGCTGCCGGGACAGTCCAGCGTCGTGGTGACGAACCCCTCCGGCCCCCGGTGGAAGCGGCGGATCACGTACTCCGGCGAGGCGGGATCGTCTCCCCTGGCCCCGGTGAAGAAGACCTCGGGGTAGCGATCCGTGATGAGCCACTCGGGACCGTTCGTCAGCGTGAGGAACGGGTTGCCGCCCATGGGGGCGCTGCTGCCGATGCAGCGCTCGAAGCGGGTCAGCAGCTCGCCCCGCCGGTTGACCGGCGCCACGAACGCACCCCACAGGCCCGGGGCGGCGGCGCAGGCCCGCCCGGCATCGTCGTACCGGAGGTACGCGGCCATCCCCACGCATCCCGGGCAGCGTGAACCGAGGGTGCCGGGAACGAACTCCGGGTCCACCACGTTCCTGGCCGCCACGATCACCTCCGGGACGAAGGTCTCCGCCGGCAGGCCGGAGACCATTCCGGGGATCAGGAGGAGGGGCAGAAGGCCCCATGCCACGCGGCGTCGGACGGGGGAACCGGCGGTACGCACGGCGGCTCACCTCCCCTCGGGGACGGGAACACGGTGACGTTCGGGGCGCGATGCCGCCTGAACCCCGGCCGGGCTTCGTTCCCGCGGCCTGTCCTCGAAGGTGTAGTCCCGCAGATAGGGGAACGGCAGGCTCGATCGTTGGACGAGGCGGAGCAGCTCGTCGTCCCAGGGAAGCAGCGACCGCGTCCTGCGCGGGTGCTTGAAGACGACGCCGGCACAGGCGTCGAGATAGCCCGGGCTCGTCCCGACGCCCAGAAAACCGCAGAGGGCGCGCAGCCGCTCCCGGGGCCGCTCGATCAGCTTCTCCAGCCGCAGGGTGAAGATCCGCTCGCCTTGCCGTCTGGCCCGCTCCACGACCTCGGCACTGATGAAGTAGTGCCGGATGGCGAGCCGGAGCCGCTCCCCATCGCAGGTGCCGCCGGCGGACCATCGCCGGGCCAGCGTGGTGATGTTGTCGTAGGGGTTCCGGACGACGTGCACGAGGCTGACGGGCAGTCCCATTCGCTTCCGGGTCCGGTCCAGCAGGTCCGGCGCGAACAGCAAGCGGATCGCGGTCAGGCTCGCCTTCTTGTCCCCGATGACCTTCTCGATCCCGGAACGTCCCTGCCATTGACCGGGCACCCGGTAGGAATAGCCTTCCCAGCGCCTCTGGCGCTCGGTGAACCACCGCGAGCTGCGGCGGAGAAGCGAGAGGATCTGCCGCCGCTGGAAGCCGGCCCCCAGGTGCCAGAGAACGTCGACCTCCTGGCCGAGCACGATGTTCGGATGCGCGTCGAGAAGGGAGGCGACGAGGGTGGAACCGCTGCGTCCGTGCCCGATGAACAGGCAGAGCCGCTGCAGGTCGTCGTGGGAATGGCGGTCCCGGAGGGAGTGAAGCAGGGAGCGCGGGTGCTGCACCAGGAGCCGCCGGAGATCCCGCAGGCGTCTCCCCCATCGCCGGTCCTCGAACAGATCG
>JASFRI010000283.1:0-5906 GCA_050115015.1 Acidobacteriota bacterium | reverse complement strand
GTGAAGTGCCCGGGCGTTCCGGCGAAGTCCATGGTGCCTTCGAGCACGTCCTCCCGCAGCTCCGCCTCGAAGACGAGCAGCCGGCCGGACTCGGTGGTGCGCTCCAGGCGGAGACGGGGCGCCGACCACTCCACGGTCTGCAGGGGGAGCTCGAAGGCCGGCTCCGCCGGCGAGTCGAGGGTTGCCGTGAACCCCTCGTCGGGCGCGGCCGTGACGTGGAGACGCAGGGGAAGGTCGCCCCCCTCGTCAAGATACCCCCAGCCCGCCCAGTCCCCCGCGGGAATGGGCGGCGCGGGAGCCGCGCAGCCGGCCAGGATCGCCAGCAACGCCAGCGGCGCGAACGGCCGGGGGAAGCTCCCGCGTCCTGGATCTGCGTCTCCCCCTCGTGGATGCGTGCGTCGATGCCTGTCCGTCATGGTCCCCTCCCGGATCTTTGTGTCCCGGGAGATAACGCCCGGGTCTCCGGGATGGACGCACCGCCCCGGCGGCGGGGGACGCAGGCCTCCGGGAGGACACCGTACCGGCGGAACCGGCGGGCGCGCGGGTGGGGGACGCTCAGGCGTCCCGGGTGATGTCCTCGACCCACGACAGCGCCGCCATCATGGTGGGGAATCCCAGCGTGGTGATCCCCAGGAGCACCACGTGACGGCACTCGTTCGCGCTGGCGCCGGCCTCCAGCGCCCTCCGCGTGTGGGAATGGACCGCGCCCTCCAGGCGGGCCCCGACGGCGATGGCCAGCTTCGCCAGGGCCTGCGTCCGGTCGTCGAGGGGACCCGCCTTGCGAGACTCCTCGCCGAGCTTCTCGTAGGCGGCGAACGCGTCCGGGTAACGCTCCTTCTGCTGCTCGTACCATCCAGGATACTGGACCATGGTCAGCCTCCGTGGGGCCCGCCCTGCCGTGGACGCCCCGCTGTCCGCCGGCAGGCGGATCCCGTCGTCACCGGGTGCATCGGGCGCTGTCCCCGCCCGGGACCGCCCGGGGCCCGATTGTAGATCACGCCGCGGCCCCCGACGGCCGGGCACGGGTTATCGCCGGCGAAGCTCCGCCCGCCGGCGGAGGCCCCAGGTCTCTCCGTCGGCGCTCGACAGCTCCTCGAGCGTGAGTCGATCCGCCTCCGGCAGGGTCCACACGGTGCGACGATCCCCCTCCTCCGTCTCCAGTCGCACCACATTGCCGTCACCGCTCCCCCGGAGCACGCGCAGCCCCGTGGCCTCGCGGTTGTCCAGCCGGTCCTCCTCGAAGCGGCCGGCTCCCGTGTTCCAGGTGAGCAGACGAACATCCCGGTACGGCTCGTCCCCGTCGCCGGAGGTCAGGAAGGCGAGCACCGCACAGCCGTCGAGGACCCGGTGGGCGGTGAGGGTCGCCGGCCGGGATGCCGGGCTCCTGTCGGGGCGGCGCTCCTCCACCGTGCCCGACCAGGAGCCGACGAGCCGGTCGAACCGCCGGAAGGGGTCCAGGGTGCAGCGGGAGCCATCGTGGTATGTGTGCAGGTTCTCCTCCCCGAGGGGGAGGGGCGCAGGCGGACCGGAACGGCGGAACTCCATGATCCAGTTCGAAGACCACGTCTTGCCGCCGTCGGTCGAATAGGCGTCGTCCCAGCGCAGCCGGTCCGGGCCGATGTCGCTGAAGGTGTAGCGGGCGATCCCCTCCTCTCCGGAGGTGGATGTGAACTTGCGGGTGAACTCCCCCCGTCCGTGCCGGAATCTCCCCTCCAGGGCGCTGCCGCCGGAGCGGTCCTGGCCGGGCCAGTTCAGCCAGAGCACCCACGCTTCCCGGGCCGGATCGTAGTAACGGAGGCTGAACCCCTTGATCGGCTCCGAGTCCCAGAGCTCCAGGACGGCCTTGCCGTCCAGCACGGAGTAGATGCGGGCCCGCGCGGCGACCCGGTCCTCCCAGGTGAGGTCTTCCTGCAGCATCCGCAGGTTCACATCCCAGGCCCCGAGCCAGAAGTCGAACTGGCGCGCCTCCCCGACGCCCCGCGCGCCGACCGTCCCTTCAGGATCGCCGGCGGCGGCCCCGCCGCACGGGACACTTCCCGCCACCGCGACGATGGCGATCCCCGCCGCCAGGCTCCCTCTCCCCATCGGCACCTCCCCTGCCATACGGCTTCCGCCCCCCCACCGGTACACCCCCGTCAACACCGGCGCCCGCGATCCCATCCCGGCGTTCCGGGGCGTTTCGGGGGGCGTTTCGGGTCGGACCGTCAGAAGTGTTGCACCCGCACGAGATCGCTCGATTCAGGCCCCCGAAAACACCTTAGACGGGCCATTTGGGGGTCGAAACGATGCCTCTAACAGGCTGCTGAAGAACTCCGCGCCCCCGCGTTGCGAGCGCCGTGGTGCCGGCTGCAAGGCGCCGCGACGACGCGATGCCGATGTGCATCGGGGAGGAGCGGGAACGAAGCAGCAGGCACTACGCCGCCGCAACCCGAAGGGCTCGAGGCGTTTGCGGGAAGCCGGGTGGTGCGGCCGCGGCGGTCCCACCGGGTCGGGTCGATGGCTGACCTCGGGCGCCGACCTCCTCGCAAACGGCTCGCGCGCGGGCCGCGGAGTTCTTCAGCAGCCTGCTAAGGCGAACGAGGTCCGGGCTTCATGAGTCCTCGATCTCCTTAGAGGCGACATTTCGACCTCAATAAGACGCTTCTGAGCCTGAATCCACCCCCTTGAAATGGAGCAACTTGCCTCTGGAGAGCAGGTTGCTGCGGTCCGACCCGGAGGGCTATGATGCCGGCGACGCCTGGAACGGAGCCTGGGATGACGATTGCGAAGGGGACCCGCCTCGGCCCGTACGAGATCGAGGGCCCGCTCGGGGCGGGTGGCATGGGCGAGGTCTACCGCGCCCGGGACACCCGCCTCGACAGGACGGTCGCCATCAAGGTGCTGCCGCAGCACCTGTCCTCGAGCCCGGACCTGCGGGCCCGGTTCGAGCGCGAGGCCCGGGCGGCGTCGTCCCTGAGCCATCCGAACATCTGCACCCTCCACGACATCGGCTCGCAGGACGACACCGACTTCCTCGTCATGGAGTACCTCGAGGGGGAGACACTCGCGGATCGCCTCAAGCGCGGCCCGATGCCGCTGCCCGAGCTGCTGAAGGTCGGCACCCAGCTCGCGGACGCTCTGGACCGGGCCCACCGGGGCGGCCTGGTGCACCGCGACCTGAAGCCCGGCAACGTGATGCTCACCCGGTCCGGCGCAAAGCTGATGGACTTCGGCCTCGCCAAGACGACGGAGGCGCTGGCAACCTCGTCCCTGACGGCGGCGCCCACGGCCACGAGCCCGCTGACGGCCGAGGGTTCGCTGATCGGGACGATCCAGTACATGTCCCCCGAGCAGCTCGAGGGGCGGGAGGCCGACAGCCGCAGCGATCTCTTCGCGCTCGGAGCGGTCCTGTTCGAGATGGCCACGGGACACCGCATGTTCCACGGGCCGTCACAGGCGAGCGTCATCGCCGCCATCCTGCGGGAGGAGCCACGAGAGGGAGCGGTCGAGGTATCCCCGGCGCTGGACCGGCTGGTGCGGGCGTGCGTCGAGAAGGACCCGGAGGAGCGGCTGCAGAGCGCCCACGACATCAAGCTGCAGCTCGATTGGATCGCCACGGCCGGGGAGCCCGAAGCCGGGGTGGCCCTCGAGAGACCGCCGGCGGGGAACCGGCGCGTCCGGCTGGCCATCGCGGCGCTGGCAATGGCCGCCGTGGTCGGCTGGACCGTTGCTCTGTGGTCCCTGCGCTCCACCGTCCCTCCGCCGCAGGAGGTGCGTTTCATCGTCCCGCCTCCTCCCGACACCCGGATCCTCGGGAGTACCGACGTCCAATACGCGCCGTCCCCGGACGGCACGCGCCTGGCAATCGTGGTGGAAGGGGACGACGGTGTGAGCCGGATCGTCCTGCGCGACCTGGACTCCCTGAGGTTCACGGAGGTGTCGGGCACCAGGGGGGCCGTCAATCCCTTCTGGTCGCCGGACGGACGGAATCTGGCGTTCGCGGTCGGGAACACACTGAAGCGGGTGTCCGTGGACGGCGGGACCCCGCAGACGCTGGCGCAGGCCGGTGGGAGCATCAGCTCCGGGGACTGGTCGGCGAACGGGACGATCCTCGTCCAGGTGGCGAACCACCCCATCCTGGCGGTGCCCGAGTCCGGCGGGACTCTCCGGGAAGTGACCCGGCTCGACACGGATGCCGGAGAGGTGGGACATCTCCGTCCCTCCTTCCTTCCGGACGGCAGGCGGTTCCTGTTCCTGAACATGACGCGGGACGCGGAGGAGCGTAGCATCCAGGTGGGGTCCCTGGAAGGCGATGCGCCGATCGCGCTGCTCAAGTCGCGATTCCCCGGCGTCTATCTGTCGCCGGGATATCTCCTCCACGTGCAGGGGGCGACCCTGATGGCGCAGCGGCTGCGACTCGATCCACCCGAGGTCGTCGGCAGCCCGGCGCCGGTCGCGGAGACCGTGGGAACGGCAAGCGTGCCCGGGTATGCCGCGTTCACCGCCTCGGAGTCCGGCGTGATCACCTACCGCCCGCCCACCGACCGGAAGACCGAGACGCGCCTCGCCTGGTTCGATCGTGAAGGGAACCGGATCGATCCCACCGTTGACATCGCTCAGGACATCACGGTCAGCCTCTCCGCCGACCTTCGAAACGTCGTGGTGGACCGCGTCACCGGTACCGACGCCGATTCCGCGGGCGGCAATCCTCCCACGAACCTCTGGGTCCTGGATCTCGCCCGGAATGTGGGGACCCGGCTGACCACGGATCCCTCCCGCAGCGACGAAAATCCCATCTGGTCCCCGAACGGCAAGCTGATCGCGTACGCCTCCCACGACCGCGGCGCCGATGCGGTGCTCCTGGTGCGGCCGGCGCTGGGAGCGGGCACGCCACGGGAGATCCCGGTGCCGGGCCGGAACCCGCATCCGCACGACTGGTCGCCGGACGGCACCCGGATCCTCGTCCACGTGACCGGCCCGGACGGCAAGCTGGACTTGCAGGCTGTCCCCGTCTCGGGGGAGGGCGAGGTGGTGACCGTCGGGGCGGAGGGCTTCGATGACTGCCAGGGCGCCTTCTCTCCCGACGGGCGCTGGCTGGCCTACACCTCGGATCTGTCCGGGGCAAAGGAGGTCTACATCCGGTCCTTCCCGGAGGGGGATCAGCAGTGGCAGGTCTCCTCCGCCGGTGGCGTGGCGCCACGCTGGCGCGCGGACGGGAAGGAGCTCTACTACCTCGGCCCGGACGACACCTTGATGACGGTCGGCGTGTCGACCACTCCGGAGCTGCAGGTGACGGCGGCGCGGGCCCTGTTCGAGGCCCCGATGTTCGGAGAGAACTTCTACCTTTACGGCGGGGGGGCCAGCTACGCCCCGACCCCCGACGGCCAGCGATTCCTCATCAACGAGCTCCTCTCCCGACGCGGCTGGGGACCGCTCCAGGTCATCCTCAACTGGGCCCCACCCTCCAGCTGATCCTCCGGGTCGGACCTCAGGAACTTGCTCCATTGATGGGAGATCGGCTGTTTCAACCCCCTCGCCAGGGCCTTAGAAGGCCCATTTCGACCCTGGAATGGCTACTCTAAGGAGGGAGGCCGGAGCGTTCGGGGGGGCTTCCCATCTCTTAGCAGGATGCTGAAAAACCCCCTTCCCGGGGCGAAAAAAATGTACTAGGCTGTCGGTCGACTCGGAGGCGAGGGGGGGACATGCGCGGCGACGACCGGCAGGAAATGAAGCTGTTCAGCTATATCTCGGTGGAGCAACGAGTTCCGAGCGACCATCCCCTGCGGGCGATCCGACGGATGGTCGATGAAGCCCTGGAAGTACTGTCGCCACGGTTCGAATCGCTCTACGCTTCGAGAGGCCGGCCCTCGGTGGCGCCCGAGAAACTGCTGCGAGCCCTGGTACTGCAGGTGTTGTATTCGGTGCGA
>JASFRI010000282.1:0-5925 GCA_050115015.1 Acidobacteriota bacterium | reverse complement strand
CGGCGCGGCCGAGGGCGCCCATCCAACCCGCCCTGACGACCTTGCCGTCGGCGGTCGCGACGACCGGGGTCCCGGGGTCCGCCGCGAAGTCGACCCCGTGGTGCGGAACCACCTTGCGGGTGACCGGGTTCCTGCGGGCGTTCGAGAACCCGCTGCTGATCCGCCGGTAGTTGAGCGGGCTCTTGAGGAAGGTCTTGCGCAGCGTCCGTCCGTCGGCGTCGTAGTAGTCCCCCGTGCCGTCCGCGTCATCGAGCCAGAACGCCTCGCCGCTCGCGATCCGTCCCCGGTAGCTCGCGGCGAGGATGCGGCCGGGGCCGAGGACCTCCCCGGCGGTCCGGGGCGCGTCGCCGAACTCGGGCAGCGCCGTTGAGACCGCGCCCAGGTGGTTCACCTCGTAGACGATCGCGACCCGGTCCCCGGGCCGGGGGTCCACCAGCAGATCGACATCCCACTGGAAGATGTCCGCGAACGCCAGCGTGAGGTGGTTTCCGTCGTCCAGTCCGGCGAGCGCCTGGGCCACCGACTGCCGCACCTCGGCGGACGCGGTGCGGACCTCCGTCTCCACGGGCAGGTCGATCCACCGCGCGGCGGCCTTGTCGTTCTCCCCCGTGAGATCGACCTCGAGGACCCTGGCCGCCTCCGGCCGCAGCGTGACGCCCAGCCAGCGGGAATCCCCGTCCTCGGTGACGACGATGCCCGTCCGTGGCGACAACCGCCGCAGGTTCAGCTGGACGCCGATGGTCTCCAGCAGGGCCTGACGGAGCTCCGGCGATGCTCCCAGGCGGTCGAGGGTGCCGGCGAGCGTGCCCCGCCGCCCGACCACCGCCGACCGGGTCCGCCGGGGCGGCTCCGGCGTGGGAGCCGCCGGCTCCGCCGGTTGCGGCCCGGTCGCCGCTTCCGGCCCCGCCGGCGCTTCCGGGGCCGTGACCCCAGTGTCCACGGGACGGGTCGTCATCCACGCCGCGGCGGCAGCAAGGACGAGCACGGCGACGAGGAGCCATCCGGGGCGTCGGGGGGACCATCGGCGAGGCGCGAGCATCGGGGTATTCTACCCCGACCGGCGCCGCGGATGTCGCGTCCGGAGCCTCACGCCGGTCCGATGGCGGGGAGCTCCATCATCTCCAGGAGGACCGGGAGGACGTCCCGGATGGACGCGGGAGGGGTGGCGAGCGGGCGATCGCAGCACAGGACGGCGTCTTGGTGGGTGTGCATCCCGTTCAACGGACTGCGGGCGAACAGGGACGGTGATCGGAACCGACCCTTCAGGTCGAAGCCGTCCCGGGGCACGACGAGCAGGTCGGGGGCCGCCTCCGCCGCCGCGCCGGTGTAGAGGTCCTCCCGGCGATGGACCGCCGCGACGACCGGCTCTCCCTCCGGACCGCGCAGCTCCCTCAGGGCCGCCTCGAGCCGCGCCCGCACGGCCTCGTAGGCGGCGCCGGCCGGGACGATGCCCGCCGGCTCCCTCCCCTCCAGGTTCACGTAGATGCGGCCCGGGATGAGGGAGTAGGCCTCGGTGTGCGCCGCGTCGATGTCCCCCAGCATCTCGGAGCTGCCCTCCCGCATCCGGAGGAAGCCCCGCTCGATCAGATACCGGTTGAGGAACACCTCCTGCCGAATGCCGCAGAAGCCGTGGTCCGAGAGCAGGACCAGCGGCACCTCCGCCGGGAGCTCCCGGCGCAGCCGTCCCAGCATCCCGTCGACGCGACGGTAGATCCCCAGGAAGCGGTCGAGGTAGCGGCGGTCCCCCTGCTCCATCTCCTCCCAGAGAAAGTGCTGCAGTCGATCCGTCTCCATGACGTGGCACTGGAAGTAGTCCCACGGCTCGAGCCCGAGGAAGTGGAACATCGCCTCCTCCCGGCGGGCGAGGGTCTCCTCGAGGTCCGAAAGGAAGGCGCCCTTGTCGGAGCGCGCCAGCCGCGCATCGACGTCGATCCGGTAGCCGTGCTGCTTGAGCCAGCGGACGACCCGCGGGTCCGTGCTGACGCGCTCGATGTCGGCGCACAGGAAGCACCCGATCATCACCCCCGCCACCTCCCGGGTCGGGTAGGTCACGGGGACGTTCATGACGAACTGACGCCTGCCGTGCCGCTGCAAGTGGTCCCAGAGGGTGGGAGCGCGCAGGTGCCGTGCGTTCGGGAAGTAGAGATCGTAGGTGCCCGGACGTCGGTCCACGAACCCGTAGATGTTGTGCTCGCCCGGCCCGGTCCCGGTCATGAACGACGCCCACGCCACGGAGGAGACGGTGGGATACACCGACTCCATCCGGTGCGCCGTGCCGCCCTCGAGGATCCGGGCCAGGTTCGGCATCACGCCGTCCGCCAGGAGACGACGGAGGAAGCCGTGAGGCGTGCCGTCGAGTCCGACGACGGCGACCCGGGGGCGGGTCCCGGGCGCCGGCGCCGTCCCGCTTCCAGGGCTCAAGGGGCCGCCGTCAGAAGTACCCCAGGGAGGAGAGCCGCTCCTTGATCTTCGCCTCCTCCTCCGGCGGGTACTCGATGTCCCCGAGGGGAGGCAGGTAGCCGAGCAGCTCCATCTTCCGCAGCACCTTCTCGGTGCTCTCCTCCACGGTCTCCTGGTCCGTCTGGCAGACCACCTCGGGGTTGATCGGCTCCTCGTAGGGATCCGAGACGCCGGTGAACTGCTTGATCTCGCCCGCCATCGCTTTCTTGTACAGGCCCTTCACGTCCCGCTCGGCGCAGACCTCCACCGGACAGCTGACGTGGACCTCCAGAAAGTCCCCGATGTCCATGCGGATCTCATCCCGGACCGATCGGTAGGGCGAGATCGCCGCGGTCATCACGAGGACACCGTTGCGGGAGAGCAGCTTCGCGACGAACCCGATCCGACGGATGTTCGTGTCCCGGTCCTCCTTCGAGAAGCCGAGGCCCTTGCTGAGGTTCGTGCGCACCACGTCGCCGTCCAGCATCTCCAGCTTCCGGACGCCACGCTGTCGCAGCCGCTTCTCCAGCTCGCGGGCGATCGTCGTCTTCCCGGAACCGGAAAGGCCGGTAAACCAGATGGTCAGTCCCGTCTGCATCGTCTCGTTGCCTCCTCCATCGTTGGCTGTATGTCCCCGGCCGGCAAGTGCGGCTCCCGGGGAGCCGGCATGGGCCGGGGGATCGCACGCCCGGGGGACGTGCGGGATCGTGGATTCACCAGGGGATGGGGCCGCCGGGCGGCCCCCCGAACCCGGATGGGTCAGTCTAGACCAGAATCCCCTGTTCTGCCCGACCTTCCGGCGGTCAGGCGGCCCCGCGCCCGCTGAAGACGGCGGGGATCGTCTTCAGGAGGATGCGGAGATCCTCGCGAAGTGACCAGTTCTCGACATACTGGAGATCGTAGCGAACCCAGTCCTCGAACCGGGTGCTGCGACCGTTGATCTGCCACAGGCCGGTCAGGCCCGGCTTCACGCTCAGGCGGGCCTTGCGCCACCAGAAGTCCTCGTCCAGCTCCTCCACCGCCAGCGGCCGCGGGCCCACCAGGCTCATGTGGCCTGCGAGGACGTTCCACAACTGCGGCAGCTCGTCGATGCTGGTCCGCCGGATGATGCGGCCGACAGCGGTCACCCGGGGGTCGTCGCGGATCTTGAACACCGGGCCGTCGGACTCGTTCGACCCCGTCAACGTCGCCTTCCGGTCCTCGGCGTCGGCCACCATGGAGCGGAACTTGAGCAGGGTGAACTCCTCCAGGCCGCAGGTCATCCGGCGCTGGCGGAAGAACACGGGGCCCGACGACGTGAGCTTCACCGCGAGCGCGGTGATCAGCATCAGCGGCGAGAGCAGCAGCAGCAGCGTGGCCGCAACGACCACGTCCACGGCGCGCTTCACCCACATGCGTAGCGAGCGCGGGGAGACCAGCGAGAACGCGTAGAACCCCAGATCGGCGAACCGGGCGGGGACCGCGCGCAGACCCGGAACCCGCGGCGGCGCGCTGGCGACCACGTGGATCAGGACTCCGTGATCGATGCAGTTCCGGATGATGTCCCGGACCAGCTCCGGGCGATCCTCGGCGCGGTCGGCGATGTAGATCTCGTCCACCGGGTGCTCCCGGAGGATCTCCTCCAGGGATTCCGTGTCCCCCAGGATGTCGTCCCCGCGGATATCGTGACGGCTACGCAGCCCCTCGGGGTCGTCGGTGACGAAGCCGACGAGCTTCATGCCGAAACCCCGGTAGCGCCGCAGCCGCTCGAGGATGGAGGCGGAACCCGCGCCGTTCCCCACGATCAGCATCGTGCGGAAGTTGTAGCCCCAGGCACGGATCAGCCGCAGCGACAGGCGCATGGCCAGGCGCGCGAGGACCAGCACCACCAACACGGCGGCGTACAGCACCAGGAAGCGGGTCAGCCCGAGGGATTCCTGGTGGAACAGGAGCTGGTAGGCCATCATGGACGCTAGGGCGCCCAGGATGCAGCGGGTCAGGTCCCACACCTCGGCCCATACCGGCCAGGTCCGGTGGCTGGAGCGGTTCAGGCTGAGGAGGCTGGTCAGGACCCAGTAGACGACGACGAAGATGGCCAGGGAGATCCAGGAGTGCAGCGCGGTGCGGCTGAGATCGACCTGGCGGATTCCGAGCACCGCCGGCGGCCGCCCGACCAGGTAGAAGGTGAGCAGGATCAGCCCCACCTCCAGGTAGGACTGGATGCGGAGCAACCCCCGGGAGTGGCGCCGGAGCATGCCCCGCCGCAGATGTAGCAGTGCCGCGATCAAGCCTTCCCACCCTCGCGCGGCGACCCTTCCAACGGGTGCCGCTGCGCAGTGCTGCCTGTCTCGAGACCGGGAGCGTAAGAGGTCTTCAAGCTGCTGGAAGGAGCGCCCCCGCGATCCAGGGACGCTCCCATCGCGGGCCGCCGGGTGCACCGCATCCGCCGGCGTTCCGACGGCTTCCCACGGTGGAGACGTACCGCCAATCTACGACTCGAGCCCTGGAAAGTCAATGAAATGCGGAGGATCCGACTCCCCGGGGGGGCGCCAGGGGCGTCGGATCGTCCCCGGACGGGGAACGGACGACGTCAGCGTCGACCGGCCTCATCGGGGGGGGCCGGGTCCTCGTCCGCGGGCGGCCGGACCGCGATCTCCACCCCGCGCAGGAGCGTGTCCTTGAGGGGCTTGAACCGGGGCTCGTAGTTCTGCCCGCTGGTCGGGACGTTCCCCAGGGCGTCCAGGGCCTCGCCGCCCGCGACCATCCTGCCGAAGATGGAGAACTTCCCGTCCCGCTCCGGCGCGCGACGGAGGTCGATGAAGAACTGGCTGCCGCTGTCGGGGCCGGCGGTGCGCACGGCGGCGAGGGTGCCGCGCTCATGCGTCAGGTTGCCGATCTCGGGGGCGAGCACGTAGCCGGTCGCGCCGGTCCCGTCCTGTCCCGGCACGCCCCCGACGATGATGTCGCCACGGGCGATGAAGCTGAACATCGTGTCGTCGTAGAAGCCCTGCCGCGCCAGGTCGACGAAGTTCTTGACGTGCTCCGGCGCCGCGTCCTCGAGGAGGTCGAACGTGATGTCGCCGAAATCGGTCTTCAGCGTCGCCTGGTAGTCCTGATCCGGGTCATACGGGGGCGCCAGCACGAGCGTCGTCGGCTCCGAGACCACCTCCCCGGCGCGGAAACGGATCTGGTACGTCCCCGGCTCCCCGAGGATGGCGAAGTGGGAGGTCAGGTCCAGGATCTGCTGGTAGGAGGACCCCGGGCGGAAGACCCTGGGCTGCGTCGAGGCGTCGAACTCCGGGACGTTCGCGGCTCGAAGGGTCTGGTCGCCGGCCTCGATCTCGAGCGACGGATACAGCGGGATCCCCTCCGCGTTGGCGACCGGTTCGTCCCCGGCGTTTTCGAGGGTCACGCGGACCTCCACGGGTTCCCCGACCCGGTAGTAACGTCCCTTGACGTCGATCCGGGCCTCGAGGGAGGCGAGCGCCGGCGCACTCGCCGGCAGTG
>JASFRI010000281.1:0-5930 GCA_050115015.1 Acidobacteriota bacterium | reverse complement strand
GGTGGCGCCCCCCTCGTGGTGGACGGCGGCGGAAGGCACGTGCACGCTTCCCCAGCCGCGCCGCCAGGCGCGCCATCCCAGATCCACGTCCTCCCAGTAGAAGGGATGGAAGACCGGGTGGAAGCCCCCCAGCTCCAGGAACCGCTCGCGCCGGTAGGCTGCGGCCCCCCCGCATGCGTAGAGGACCGGCGTCGGACCCGTGGGTCCCGCCCCGCCGTCCCGGTCCGGGAACACGATGTCCAGCAGCCCGCGGCGGAAGTTCCCGAGGGTCCGCGACTCGTCCCCGCCGAAGCGCGGATTCCACATCCGCGGCACCGCCGCGAACAGCGAGGGATCGTCCCCCAGGGTGGCGAGCAGCGGCTCCAGGAAGCCGCGGTCGGGTCGGACGTCGTTGTTGAGGCAGACCGCGATCCGACCGCCGGCAGCGGTCATCCCGTCGTTCACCGCCGCGGCGAACCCTCCATTGCGGTCCCGGGCGATGACCCGAACCGAGGGAAACCGCCGCGCGAGGAACGCCGTCGTGCCATCGGTGGAGCCGTCGTCGCAGACCACCACCTCCCCACCGGCGCACGCCTCCAGCACCGCCGGGAGATGGCGCTCCAGCAGGTCCCGCCCGTTCCAGCTCGGGATCACGATGGAGACCTCGCTCATGGCCGCCGTCCGAAACGTCCCGCGAGGACCCGCAGGAGCTTGCGACCCTCGTCCCGGGTGATGCCCAGCAGACCCCAGCCGGCCAGAAGCAGCCCCCCCCAGGCGTAGGACAGCAGGCTGCGGTCGGCCACGACGAAGGTGGCGACCACCAGGAGCAGCGAGATCCCGGTGAACCGGACCATGGAGCGATCCAGTCGAAGCCCTCCGTACCGCCGCATCACGTACCAGGACGCCAGGACGTGGAACGCTCCGGAGATGGCGTAGGCGGTCGGCGCCGCCATGAGTCCCTGCCCCCCGGCGAGGAGCCAGTAGGACAGGACGAAGCACCCGGAGGTGCCCAGCCCGATCCAGAGCCAGGCCTTCAGTGGCGCCACCGCCAGGGCCCCGATGCCGATCGCCAGCCCGACGGCCCGCAGCAGCGTCCCCGCCGCCTGCGGCGCGAACAGCGGCAGCGAGGGCTCGAACTCCGGGGACAGGAACACCCGCACCATCGGCTCCCGGAGCAGGATCATCCCCGCCGCCATCGGCGTGACCAGGAGCAGGGTCATGCGGAGGGTGCGGTCGGTCTCCGCGCTCCTCGCGACCGGGTCGCGCAGCTCGCTCACCCGGGCGAAGGAATAGGCTCCCTGGAAGGAGATCGCCGCGGTGAGGACGTGCTGCGAGAGCCCCCAGACCCCCTGGAACCAGCCGTTCGCCTCGAGCCCCTGGGCCTGGATGAGGCGGGTGCGGATCGCCAGCAGCGCCAGCTGATCGGCGGTGCCGATGATCAGCGAGGCCGCCCCCACCGCCAGCAGCGCCCTGCCGACGGACGGATGATAGCCGAATCCGGCGGCGCGCAGCTCCGGGTGCTGCCGGCGGAACAGCAGCTCGACGACCACCCAGGATGCGAGCGCGGTCAACGGGAGGGCGAGCCCGGCCCCGGGCAGGCCCAGGGCGGGCAGCAGGAGGACCAGGAAGGCCACCGACAGCCCGGAGCTGGCCAGCGTGTAGCGGGCCGTGACGCCGTACTCGGCGAAGCCGCCGAGGACCTGGGTGAGCGCCCGGGACAGGGTGGCGAACAGCAGCGTGGGCGCCGTCCACAAGAGCAGCCAGGCGTAACCCGGATCCCCGAACAGGAGGATCGACAGGCGCCGGGAGAACAGAGCCACGGCGGCGACGCCGGCCAACGACGCGCCCAGCACCAGGACGCGAGCCGTGGAGTAGACCCGTCGCACGGCGACGCCATCCCCGCGGCCGCGGGCCCGGGCGATGTCCCGGGAGACCCCCAGCCCGACCCCGAGCATGGCCAGCACGTTCAGGGTGTTCTGCAGGTTCTGCACCTGGGAGATCACCCCGACCCCCGCCGCCCCCAGGAAAACGGCGTAGAGCTTCACCCGGCCCACACCGGCCAGGGCCGCCACGACGGTGGCGATCCCGGAGATCGCCGCGGCCCGGGCGACCCGGCGCGTCTCGCCGCCCCCCTCGTCCCGGGCGGCGGCGCTCACGGTCCCGACCGGCGACCGTACGGCGGGCGAGGGGTCACGAGGCGAGGCGCTGCTCGCGGTACCAGGCGACGGTCTCACGGAGCCCCGCCTCGAGCGAGACCTCCGGGGCCCAGCCCAGGACCTGCTTCATCTTCCGGGTATCGCACGCCCGCCGGGGCTGCCCCTCGGGGCGCCCCTCGTCGAAGCGGATCTCCCGGTCCACCCCGGCGATCCTCGCCAGGAGCCGCACCAGGTCCCCGATGGTGATCTCCTCCTCCGGTCCCAGGTTGACGGGGTCCGCCTCGGCGTAGCGCTCGGCGACCCGGAGCAGGCCGCGGGCGAGGTCCTTCACGTACAGGAACGAGCGGCTCTGCCGCCCCGAGCCCCAGACCGTGATCGGTCCCTCGGCCTCCAGGACCTTGCGGATCAGCGCCGGTATCACGTGGCTCGTGGCGGGATCGAAGTCGTCCCGCGGACCGTAGGCGTTGTACGGCCGGGCGATGGCCACGGATAGCCCGAACTCCCGGGCGAACTCCACCCCGAGGTACTCCTGCATCCGCTTGGACCAACCGTACCCCGCGTTGGTCGGCTCCGGCGAGCCGACGGTCCCGTCCTCCTCCGGGGTGGGGATCGGAGCGTCCCGCCGGTAGACGCAGGCGGAGCTGGTGACCAGGAAGCGCTCGGCACCGGCGTCCCGGGAGGCCTCCAGCAGGTTCATCAGCGGCCGGAGGTTGCGCAGGAAGAGCGTGGCGTGGTGCTTCCGGTTGTACCCGATCCCCCCCACGTGCCCCGCCACGTGCAGCACCGCCTGCTGCCCCGCGACCAGCCGGGAGCAGACGCCGGGATCCTCCAGATCCCCGGGCATGCGCTCGATGGCGTCGCCGAGCCCGGACAGGAACGGCGCTGGAAGCCGCCGCACGGAGGCCCGCACCGTCGCGCCCTCCCCCAGGAGGGCCTCCACCACGTGGCTTCCCACGAAGCCGCCGGCGCCGGTGACCACGACCTTCCGTCCCTTCCAGAATCCCATGCCCCTCCCGGTTCAGTGACGGGCCAGGAAGCCCGCGAAGGCCTGCACGACCCGGTCCACCGCCCGCCGGTCCATCTCGGGATGACAGCCCACGTAGAACCCCCGCAGGGCGATGGCCCTGGCCACCGGGTAGCCCTCATCGCAGTCCGGCCCCAGCCGGGCCCGGTAGAATGGCTGGTTCAGGACGGTGACCATCGGACGGGTCTCGATCCCTCTCTCCTCGAGGTGCAGCGTCAGCACGTCCCGGCCGAAGGGTGCGTCCTCGCGGAGCAGGATCGGGAACATCATGTAGGAGTGGTCCCGGTCGGGCCCCGGGCGCGGCAGCTGCAGCAGGTCCTCCCAGCGGGACAGGCCATCGAGCAACCGCGCCGCGACGGCCCGCCGCGACCGGATATTCTCGGCCGCGGTCTCCAGCTGCCCCACTCCGAGGGCGGCCTCCAGCTCCGTGATCCGGTAGCTGTATCCCATCCGCACGAAGCGGAAGCGGCCCTCCATGACCTCGCGCAGCTCCTCGCCACGCTTCCCCTCGGCGTCGTCCATCGAGAAATAGATCCCGTCCCGTCCGTGGTTCACCATGCTGCGCATGAGCGCCGCCAGCTCCCGATCCGAGGTCGTCGCGATCCCTCCGACTCCCGTGACGAGGATGTGGCAGGCATACGTGGAGAAGCAGCCGATGGCGCCCATCGCGCCGACGCTGCGGCCACGGTAGCCGGCGAACATCGTCTCCGCGGAGTCCTCCACCACGGCGAGGCCATGCCTTGCGGCGAGATCGAGGATCGGGTCCATATCCGCCGGCTGGCCGTAGAGGTGGGCGACCAGGATGCCCCGGGTCCGCGGCGTCAGCCTCTCCTCGATCCGCTCGGGGTCCATGTTGTAGGTGTCCGGTTCCACGTCCACGAAGACGGGGGTGAGGTTGTTCTGCAGGATCACGTTGCTGGTGGCGACGAAGGTCGCCGCGGGGCAAAGCACCTCGTCTCCGTCGTTCCAGCCGTGCCGCTCTCGCACGGCCGCAAGGGCGACCTGCAGCGAGCTGGTGCCGCTGTTGGAGAGCACGCCGTAGCGGCACCCGTGGGCGGCGGCGAAGTCCTGCTCCAGCCGACGGGAGAAGGGCCCGTAGGACAACCGGTCGCTGTCGAGCACCTGCCGCACGTACTCCTTCTCCCGGTCGGAGATCCGCACCGCACCCACGCCGATGCGCTCCCGCCTGCCGTCCTCCAGGGACATGGCCGCCCTCTCTCCCGCCTCAGCGGAACTTGTAGTCCGTGCGCTCTCGGATGGCCCGGACGTCGGCATCGACCATGATCCGGACGAGCTCCCGGAAGCACACCCGGGGACTCCAGCCGAGGAGCTCCCGGGCCCGGGTGGCATCTCCCTGCAGGAGGTCCACCTCGGTCGGGCGGAAATAGCGCGGATCGATCTCCACGCGCACCGCGCCGCTCGCGGCGTCCAGCCCCTTCTCGTCCAACCCGGACCCCTCCCAGCGGATCTCGACGCCGGTGCAACGGAACGCCTCCTCGACCAGCTCTCGCACGGTATGGGTCTCGCCGGTGGCCACCACGTAGTCCTCCGCGGTGGCGTGCTGCAGCATCCTCCACATGGCCTCGACATAGTCCGGGGCGTAACCCCAGTCCCGCCTTGCCTCCAGGTTGCCGAGGTAGAGCCGCTCCTGCTGTCCGGCCTGGATACGGGCCACCGCGCGGGTGGTCTTGCGGGTGACGAACGTGCCGCCCCGGCGCGGGCTCTCGTGGTTGAACAGGATGCCGTTCACGGCGAACAGGTCGTAGGCCTCACGGTAGTTGCGGGTCACCCAGTACCCGAATACCTTGGCGCAGCCGTAGGGGCTCGCCGGGTAGAAGCGGGTCGCCTCCCCCTGCGGCGCCTCCCCGTTCCGGCCGAACATCTCGCTGCTGCTGGCCTGGTAGAAGCGGGTGGCGCGGCTGTGCTTGCGGATGGCGTCCAGCAGGCGCAGGGTGCCCAGCCCTACGACGTCGGCGGTGTACTCGGGGATGTCGAAGCTGACCCGCACGTGGCTCTGTGCCGCCAGGTTGTAGACCTCGTCGGGCCGGATCTCCCGGATCAGATCGCTGATGCCGCCGCCCTGGGCCAGATCGCCGAAGTGCAGCAGGAGGCGCTTCCCCTCCTCGTGTGGGTCCTGGAAGATGTGGTCGATGCGGTCGGTGTTGAAGCTGCTGCTCCGCCGCAGGATGCCGTGGACCGTGTAGCCCTTCTCGAGGAGCAGCTCCGCCAGGTAGCTGCCGTCCTGTCCGGTGATCCCGGTGATCAGGGCCGTCTTTCCGGCCCCGGAACCCTGGTCCATGCGTCACTCCTGTACCCGGCGCGGAGGTGCGGATCTGCCGCGGGCCGTCCGCCCCGGGGTCGGCGACGGTGGGCGGGAAGCCGCGGCGCCGTCGGATTATATCCCATGGGCCGGGGGCTGGATGCGGCGCTCGACGGACGCCGCCACGGCATCGACATCCCCCTCTCCCGCGGCGATCACCGCGTCCGCGGTGCGGTAGCCCGGCAGCCGCTCGGCGAGCAGGATCGACAGGTCGCCTCCCCGCTCCAGCAGAGGGCGCAGGGGGCCCGCCGCGCAACGCCGGAGCGCCCGGTCGAGGTCCAGGTCGAGCCAGATCAGCGTCCCCAGCTCCCGCACCCGGGCGCGCGCCCCGGACGAGAGCAGCGTGCCCCCCCCCAGCGCCACGACGCAGTCGGCGCCGGCCGGGATGCGCTGCAGGGCGGCGTTCTCCAGGTCCCGGAACGCGGCCTCCCCCCGGGACGCGAAGATCTCC
>JASFRI010000280.1:0-5933 GCA_050115015.1 Acidobacteriota bacterium | reverse complement strand
CGACCCGGAACTGGCCGAGAGACACTGTCCGGAGAGATCCGGGCAGGAGTGCACGCTCGTTCACATCATGCTGGTCGTTCACAACATGCCCCCGGAAGTCCGGCGCCGCCTGATCGCCGCCCTCTACCCGGCCTACGGCATCGCTGCGGAGGCGGAACCCGAAACGGCCCGGCGGCCGCAGGCCAAGGCCTCCTCGCGCCGGCAGGGACGTGCGCCAAAGCCGCCCTCGCGCGAGGTTTGACAGGCCCCGGGGCCTGTTGTAGCATCTCGGCTTCTCGACGGGGCGCTATCGTCTAGGGGTCAGGACGCGTGGTTCTCAGCCACGAGACCGGGGTTCGAATCCCCGTAGCGCTACCAAACTCCCCCTCCGCAACCGGCCAGCCCGCCCAGCAGGACCCGGATCTCCCTCCGGCCGCTGCCTCAGGCACCCTCGCGCGAGTTCGCGATGTCGGCGCCCGGGCGTGGGGGGAGATTGAGAACCTTGTCCGGGAAATGGTCCACTAGGTGGTTCACGATATCCCGGACCGAGACCACCCCCATCGGCACACCGCCGGCGCCGACCAGCGGAATGTGGCGGAAGCCACCGAGGCTCATCACGTTGAGCGCAAAGACCATCGGGTCATCGGGCGTGAGGGTCTCCGGGTCCGGTCGCATGACCTCCGCGAGAGGGGTGGCCGCCGGGTCGCGCTCCCCGAGCGCCAGCCGGGTCAGCACGTCGCGCTCCGTGAAGATGCCCACCAGCACCCCCGCCGAGGTGACCAGGACGCTGCCGTTCCGGTGCTCTCGCATCATGCGGATCGCCTCGCTGGCCGGACGGGAAGCGTCCAGCGAGAGCGGCGAGCGGAGCTCCAGGGAGCGGAGGGGCTGATCCAGCAGGACCTCCTCGCGGCTCCGGGCCGCCGGCTCCAGCGGATCACGGCCGTAGGCGTCGGCGTCTTCGAAGAAGGAATCCATGAAATCCTCCCGGCTTCCGCCCCGCCCGGAGAGCTGGCTCACCATCGCGGGGATCGCTTGGTGGAGAGTGGAGATCGGTCGTGGTGCGGGAACCGCAGGCGTTTCGACTGTAGCACGCGGGCCGCTTCCCTGTCCAACCACCATCTGTGTTTAAGTCGACACACCCCACCGTCCCGCCTTCCGGCACGTCACCGCACCGCGTCGGGATTCCCCTTCCACCAGTTCTCCCAGTCCGCGGCGGCATCACGGCACTCCGGTCGATCCGCGGGAGGAGCCGCCTCGCCGCCGTCGCGGTCCAGGATGGTCCAGAGCGCCTGATCGGCGGCACGGCAGGAGGCCAGGTCATCGCCACGGAGGGCGGTGAGGAGCGGCCCGACCGCCATGGGATCCGGCATGCGGGCCAGCTTCGTGATGCCGGACAGTCGCACGGCGAGGTCCTTCGAGGAGGCCTCCACGATGGCGGCGACCAGCTCCTCCCGGGTGAAATCGGCGGGAGGCGGGGACTCGGCGTCCGCGACGGGGGCGACGTCGGTCTCGGGCGCCGGCTCGGGGGGGACCGGCCCGGAGGGCTCCTCGGGAAGCTCGATCCGGAGGAGCGTCCCGGCGCTTCCCCCGTCCTCCCGGACGTAGTAGAGCCGGGTCCCGTCCTCGCTCCAGGTCATCGGCCCACGGATCCCCGGCCCCAGGTCGATCGGCTCCTCCGGCGGGTCCAGCAGCGAGAGCACCAGGCCCCGTCGCCCGACCTCCCGCGGACCCTCCTTGCGGCTCGGGTGCATCTCGCGCAGCTGGCAGGCCAGCCGGGTGCCCCGCGGCGAGATGCTCATCGCCGTCACGTCGAGATGGCCGTGGAGCTCCGACATGTCCCAGCCGGCCACCGCGCGCGTCTTGCCGTCGGCCAGACGGACGAGGATGACGGCGGTCCCGGCGAGGGTGGGTTCCCGGCGGGTCGCCGCGGCGAGCAGGCCGGCACGCTCCGAGACTGCCACACGCCAGGATCCGTCCTCGCCGCGGAGGAGGTTGTCCACACGGGCGAGGAATCGTCCCCCCTGGATGCTGACGGTCAGCTGCCCTCCGGACACCCGGTACGGGAGGACGCCGCGGCCCGGCGGCGCTCCGGCGCGCACCGCCCAGCGGCCGTCCGGAAGCAGGACCAGCGCCTCGGGAATGGGATCGAGCCGGTCGACCTCCTCCGCCGCCCGGACCGGCCCGGGAAAGAGGTGGCGGAGGTAATCCGGCGAGTCGCCGCAGGCCGTCAGGAGGAGGAGCAGGAGCGGCGCCAGGAGGGGGGCCCGTTCGCGCACGGGTCGGAAGATAGGTCCCCTGCCGACCCCCCGCAACCGGGGGGCGAGGACGGCCTATTCCTCGGAGCCGTCTCCGGAATCGACGGTCTCCAGGAGGGCCCGCGCCTCCTCGGCCATCTGCCGCGGCACGTTGATGCGGGCCGCGAGCCCGTGCAGCTGGTCCCCCGTCCCCGCGAAGCCGACGGGGAGCAGGCCCACCCCCTCTGCTCCCTCGACCACGAACGGGATCCCCGCCCCCTGGAGCACCGACTCGATGATCGACAGCTGCTGCGGCTCCGTGGTCTCGAGGACCGTGACGTAGTCCATCTCGTGGTCCGAAGCCGCGCATTTCCCGGCGGGATGCTCCTTGCCGCAATCTGGACAGCTCATCGTTCACCTCCGGACGGCATGTGCTTCGTCAGGGTTTCCGGCTCCACGGGCGGCCACGGAGGCCCGGACCGGCGCCCGTTGGGAGTGTAGCACGGGCGAACACGGGTTTCCCCGGTATCAGAGGCCCGGCGGACGGTGTCAGGTCCTGGCGGACTCCCGCTCCTTGCGGGTCCGGAGCGCACGGTAGGCCCGCCCGGGGAGTGGCCTTCCCAGCGCCTCCTCGAGGACGGCACTGGCGTCGACAAGACGGTCCAGGTCCACTCCGGTGTCGATCCCCCTGCCGTGGAGCAGGTAGACCAGGTCCTCGGTGGCCAGGTTTCCCGTCGCCCCCGGAGCGAACGGACATCCTCCGACGCCCCCGGAGGAGACGTCGAAGATCGACACCCCCTGCGACAGCGCCTGCTCCACGTTCGCCAGAGCCATCCCGTAGGTGTCGTGAAAGTGCATGGCGATCCGGCCGGCGTCGAAGGCGGCGAGGAGCGCATCCAGGAGCCGCCCGGTGGCGGGGGGGGTGCCCACGCCGATGGTGTCCCCCTCCGATACCTCGTCGACTCCGAGATCGAACAGCGCCCGGGTCACATCGACGACCTTCGCGGGATCGACGTGCCCTTCGTACGGGCACGAGATCACCGTGGACACGTAGCCCCGGACCCGCATGCGGTGCTCCTTCGCCCGCCGCACCAGCGGCCCGATGCGTTCCAGGGACTCCTCGATGGTGGCGTTGATGTTCTTGAGGTTGAAGGTGTCGGATGCCGCGGTGAACACGGCAATCTCCTTGACGCCGACCTCGAGGGCGCGGTCCATCCCCTTGTCGTTGGGGACCAGGACCGGGTAGCGCACGCCCTTCCGCTTGCGGATCGCCTTGAAGACCTCCGCGCCGTCCGCCATCAGCGGGACCCACTTCGGGGAGACGAACGACGTCACCTCGATGACCGGAAGCCCGGAGCGGCTGAGAGCATCGATGTAGCGCACCTTGAAGTCGGTGGGAAGGGAGACCGACCCGCTCTGCAGGCCATCCCGCGGTCCGACCTCGACCACCGTGACGCGGCGCGCATCGCGGCTCACGATTCCCCCTCGATCTCGGCCAGCTCGACTCCCGCGTCCACCTTGTCTCCCGCGGCAAAGGGGAGCCTGCGCACCGTTCCATCGTGGGGAGCGGCGATCTCGATCTGCATCTTCATCGCCTCCACCACCAGCAAGGTCTCCCCCCGCTGCACCCGGTCCCCCACAGCCACCAGCACCCGCACCACCTGACCGGGCATCGGCGAGCTGACCGCATCGGGACGGCCGGAGCCGCGTCGCCGGCCAGGACCGCGGTCCACCTCGAGACGGAAGGTGGCGCCCCCCAGCTCCACCCAGATCGCATCCCCGTCCCGGACCGCGTACCCACGGCGCGGCCCCGCGGGCGACTCGATCCGGAACTCACCGTCCCCCAGGGGTTCCACCGCCGCCGGTAGCACCGAGGGAGCGTGCTCCTCGCCTTCCCGCCCCTGGCGGATGTGGAAGGTGGTTCCTTCACCGTCGCCCGCCCGGTGCACCTGGTAGCGGATCTCGCCGCGCCGGAGCTTCAGGTCCACGCTGCCGTCCTCATCGCTCCGCCGACAGGCGCCACGCGCCCAGGCGCCCCCAGGGACCCGGTTCGCGCGAGGATCCCTTCGTGGCCACGGCGCTGCGCCCTCCCTCGCGGGCCATGGCCGCGAGAGCGAGAACCTCGTCCGGCAGCTGCTCCGGCGGGCCCCAGTCGGCCAGATGCTCGTCCACGAAGTGTGTCGAGAGATCGCCGGAGCGCATCGCGGGATGCCGCACCGCGGCGAGGAGATAGTCGCGGTTGGTGCACAGGCCCAGGACCACCGTGTCCTCCAGGGCGCGCTCCATCCGGGCGAGGGCGGCCGGTCGATCCGGCCCCCAGGCGATGATCTTCGCCAGCATCGGGTCGTAATGCGAGGTCACCTCGTCCCCCTCGCGGACGGCGCTGTCGACGCGGATGCCCGGGCCCTGCGGAAACCGCACCAGGAGGAGAGGGCCAGCCTGTGGAAGAAAGTCCCGGCCAGGGTCCTCGGCGTAGAGTCGGCACTCCACCGCATGACCCCGACGGCGGAGGTCGGAGGGAGCGAACGGGAGCGGCTCGGCCGCCGCCGTCCTCACCTGCGCCTCCACCAGGTCCACGCCGAGGACCTCCTCGGTGACGGGGTGCTCCACCTGGAGACGCGTGTTCATCTCCAGGAAGTAGAACTCACCCGCTTCGTCGAGGAGGAACTCCACGGTTCCGGCACCCCGGTAGCCCACCGCGCGGGCTGCGGCTACCGCCGCCTCCCCCATCCGCGCGCGCAGTCGCTCGTCCACCGCCGGGGAGGGCGACTCCTCGATGATCTTCTGATGGCGGCGCTGGACCGAGCACTCGCGCTCGCCGAGATGGAACACCTCGCCGCGATGGTCACCGAACACCTGGATCTCGATGTGCCGCGGGCGTGCGAGGTAGCGCTCCAGGTAGAGTGTGCCGTCTCCGAAGGCGCTCTCCGCCTCGGAGCGGCAGAGCGCGAGCGCCGCAGGAAGCGCGGCGGGTTCGCCCACGATGCGCATGCCCTTCCCGCCGCCACCGGCCGAAGCCTTGACCAGCACGGGATACCCGATGCTGGAGGCGAAGGCCTTCAGCGCCGCATCGTCCGCGCCGTCCCCGTCGGGACCGCCGGGGACGACGGGCACCCCCGCCGCCTCCATGGCGCGGCGAGAGGCGAGCTTGGAGCCCATCACCCGGATCGCCTCCGCAGGAGGACCGATGAACGTCAGACCCGCCTCGGCGCAGGCGGTGGCGAACGCGGCGCTTTCCGACAGGAACCCGTAGCCCGGGTGTACGGCCTGGCACCCGGCGTCCAGCGCCGCCGCCACCACCGACGGGACGTCCAGGTAGGAGCGGGTGGCGGGTGCCTCCCCGATCCGCCTCGACTGGTCCGCCGCCAGGACGTGAGGGGCCGTCCGATCGGCGTCGGAGTACACCGCCACCGACTCGATCCCCATGTCGCGCAGCGAGCGCAGCACGCGCAGCGCGATCTCCCCCCGGTTCGCCACCAGCACGCGGCCGAACACTCAGTCCGCCTCCATCCACCCGGGTCGACGCTTCTCGAGGAAGGCCTTGAGCCCGTCCTGTCCCTCCTCGCTGGCACGAGCCTCCGCGTTCGTCCGGGCGGTCAGCTCGGCCATTTCCTCCGGCGTGTTCCCCCAGACCTGAGGGATCAGCTCCTTGATCCGGCGCTGGGCCACGGGGCCGCCCTTCAATAGGCCGGCGACGACGCGCTGCACCGTGGCGTCCAG
>JASFRI010000279.1:0-5945 GCA_050115015.1 Acidobacteriota bacterium | reverse complement strand
AAGGCTTCGGTGTACCCGTGTCCGAGTGGCTGCTGGACCGGCTGGGCGACGAGATCCGGCGCGAGCTGCGGGCGTTCTGCGACGAGACGGATCTTCTGGACCCCGGCGAGGTCGCGGCGCTGCTGGCGAGGGATCGAAGCCACCAGCCCTGGTTCCTGTTCAACCTGGCGCTGTGGTGGAAGGAGTACATCCGCTAGCCTCCCGCGCCGACCCGCGTCCGTCCGATGGCGGCATCCGCGTCCGGTTCCTGCATGAGCCTCGCCATCTCCCCCAGGAACCGCTCCTCGGAGAAGCGCTCGGCATTCCGCCGGATCCGTCGTGGGTCCCACGACACCGCCTCCGCCCGCCGCACCGCCTCCACCAGCGCCTCGGGGCTCGTCTCCCGGAAGAAGATCCCCGTCTCCCCCTCCACCACCGTCTCCAGGGCACCCCCCTCCCCGAAGGCGATGACCGGCTTCCCGCACGCCTGCGCCTCCACCGGCGTGATCCCGAAGTCCTCCATGCCCGGGAAGATGAACCCGCGGCAGCCGCGCATCAGGGCGACGACCTCGTCGTCCGGGATCCTGCCGCGGAACTCCACCGTCGGCCCCGCCATCGACCCGAGGTTCGCGCGGTCCGGCCCGTCGCCGACGATCACCAGCCGCTTCCTCATATCGGTGAACGCCCGGACCGCGAGGTCGACCCGCTTGTAGCCGACCAGGCGCGACACGATCAGGTAGTGATCCCCCGGAGGACCACCGAGGGTGAAGCGGTCGAGGTTGACCGGTGGATAGATCACGGTGCTGTCCCGGCCGTAGTACTCGCGGATGCGGGCCTGCACGTTGCGGGAGTTCGCGATGAACCGGTGGACCCGCTGCGCCTGGCGGTAGTCGCTCTCGCGGAACAGGGGGACCAGGCGCTTCACGAACGCCCGCAGCCAGGGGCTCTCGATCTCCCGCTCCAGGTAGAGGTCGGGCTGCCAGAAGAAGCGCGGCGGGGTGTGGCAGTAGCAGTAGACCCGCGAGCCCTTGCGGTACCGGATCCACTTGGCGAACCCGCTGCTGCTCACCCAGACCATCGACGCCCGCGGCCGGTGCATCGAGGCGAAGGCAAAGGGATAGAGGAAGAAGAGCTTCTTGTGGATCTTCCCCAGCCGGGGGATCGCCTGCATCCAGGAGTTGTGGATCCGCCGCTCCCGGAAGACGGGGAACAGCCCCTGGTCCAGCGTCGCGCTGGTGTGGATCGGGGCCTCGGGGTGCGCCCGGGCCATGCATTCCACGACCCGCTCCGCCCCACCCATCTGGATGAGGTAGTCATGCACCAGGGCCAGGGTCATCGATTCCCGGTACCCGGCCGTTCCGGCGACGAGAGACACCGGCTCACGATCCCCTCCACCTGCTCCAGGATCCTCTCCAGCCCGAAGCGCGTCCGGACCTCCTCCCGACCGGCCGCGGCGATCCCTGCGGCACGGCCGGGGTCCCGGCGGACGTCGGCGATCGCCGACGCGAGACCCTCCGGGTCCCCGGGCTGGACGAGCCAGCCCGTCCGGCCGGCATCGACGATCTCCCGGGCGCCACCGGCGTCGGCGGCGATCACCGGCCGCCCTGCCAGGAGCCCCTCGACGATCACGCGACCGAAGGGCTCCGGCGCCACCGAGCAGTGGACGATCACGTCGGAAACGGCGAGGATGCCCGGGATGTCCTCCCGGAACCCCGTGAAGCGCACCCGCCCCCGGAGTGAAGCCTCCTGGCTCATCTCCCGCAGCCGCGCCTCGTATCGCTGGTCGTCCGCCGTGAACAACGCCGCCCCCGCGACGCAGGCGTGCACGTCGGGAAGCCGGCGGACGGCCTCGAGGAGGACGTGCTGCCCCTTCCAGGGCGCAATCCTCCCCACGACCGTCACCAGGAACCCGTCCCCGATCCCCTCCCGCAGACGCAGGGCCCCTTCCCGTCCCTCGGCCAGCTCCCGGTCGAAACGCTCGCAGTCGAACCCATTGTAGACGACGGAGACCAGATCCGGGTGGCCGCCGCTCTCCACGAAGGCCGCCCGCGTGGCCTCGGAGTTCGCGATCACCGCGACGGCGCGGTTACCGAGCTCCACCAGAAGCCGCCGGTTCCAGCGGCCGAAGTGGTCCGAGGACACGAGATCGTGCAGGTGGTAGATGTAGGGGGTCCCGGCCAGCCGGGAGGCGGTCGCGCCGAGCACGAGGGCCTTCGCCGTGTTCAGGTAGACCAGATCGGCCTTCCGGGCGCGCCGGCGCAGCATCGTCACCCCCTTGAGCATGGACGGCAGCGATCGCAGCATCCGGCCCGGCCCGCCGGCCTTGGTGAGCCGGGAGAGGCCTCGTACGCCGTCCATCACCTCGACATCCACGCCGGCCTGGAGCAGCCGGGCCCGAAAGGGCCCGTCCTCGAACAGCAGCACGCGGCCCCGGGACCGGAAACGCTCGGCGACGTCGAGGAGGAAGAGCTCGGCGCCCCCGAGGGCTCCCGCCTGGTCGACGAACAGGAGTCGGGAAGGCGTCATGGGCACGGGAACGGAGCGGCGACGACGGTCATCCGCTTCGGGAGGGCTGCACCGCCCCGTGATCCCGGTCGCGACCCAGGACGAAGGGGATGGACAGGGCGAAGAAGAACAGGACGGAGACCTCAGAATCCCCGAAATTGTACTCGACCATCCCCATGGTCAGAAATCCCGCGCCCCCGGCCAGAGATGCCAGGAGGAGGTTCCGGCGCAGGCGCCCGGCCTCGCCGGTCACGTCGCGCCGCCGGGGGAGCTGCCGGAGCAGCTCGCGCAGCCAGACCAGCAGCGCTGCCAGCCATGCAACCAGGGCGGGCAGCCCGAAGGCCGCGGCGAGCTGCAGGGCGTTGCTGTGCAGGTGCGCGGGGGTGGGATACGGCGTCGCGTCGGGGCCCGCCTCGGGGGGCGGCGTCGCCGGCGTCCCCTCGTACTCCCGGTAACGCGCCACCACCTGGGGGCGTCCACCCACGCCGAGGAGCGGATGGTCCGCGACCATGCGCAACCCGGCATGGTACATGCTGATCCGGTGCACGCTCGCGTAGTCCCCCTCCAGGTCGAACAGGCTCCGGGTGCGCTCCCGGACCTCCGGGACCGAGACGAGCAGGATGACGAGCAGGACGGGGAGGACGAGGAGCCAGCGTGGGTTCTTGAACAGGAGCACCACGGCGAGGGCCACGGCGAAGCCGATCCACGCCGAGCGGGTCAGCGACGTCAGCAGGGCGACCAGCGCCAGGACGGCATATCCCCACCAGAGGAGATCGACGGTCGTCTTCCGGAACGTCAGCAGCGGCAGGACCATGCACAGGGTGATCAGCAGCATGCCGGAGTAGGTCATGTGGTTGCTGACCCCATGGGGCCGGAAGGCGATGGGATCGGCGGTGGTCACGAACTGGTAGAGGCCGATGAGCGCGTGGACGGCACTCACCGACGCGATGGCCACGAGGGCGTGCAGGTAGTCCCGGGCCCCCACCAGGACGGCACCGATCAGGAACAGGGCGAGGAGGTTCAGCAGCTTCTTCGTGTCGTAGAGGGAGCGCGACGGATCCGGGCTGAGGACCGACGACAGGAAGACCCAGGCGGCGAACAGTCCCCAGGGGATGGCCCACCGGGACGGCCCCGGGACCTCCCAACGGCGGTCCCGGACCATGACCGCGATCATCAGGATCCAGCCGAGCGCGTGCAGCGACTGCCAGGGGCCGGTCTTGAAGGAGAGCGAGACCATGCCGACGACGACGAACAGCAGGGCGCGATCCAGGCCCTTGCGCCCACCCGCGAGCCCCGGCGCCGGCCTCGCGTGGGACAGGGTCGTGGGGTGGGCGGTGGTCGTCACGGGGCACTAGAATAGCAAATCCCCCCCGCGAAGACCGGAAACGGCGAGGCGTCGGCCACGGGTTGCCCCACCGCCGGGAATGCGGCTATCCTGCCCTCCCCGTGCCGGGGTCCGGCCCGCATCCGGGGGCCGGAGCGCCCCGGATGCCGCCCCGGCACACGGCCCGAAGGTCCGGACCCAGCGATGAACCGGCTGCTCCTGCTCGGACCCTTCCCGCCCCCCTACGGAGGGGTCGCGATCTACGACCAGGCACTCCTCGAGATCCTCCGGGAGCGCGGCCTCGACGCCCACCGGCGGGCGATCCGGGTAGAGCCGGGCCCGGACGCCGTGCCACCGGGCCTCGCCGGCGTGCGGTCCCTGTTCCGGGAGACGGGCGCCGACGACGTCGTGCTCGACTCCGCGACGTGGCTGCTGGAATACCCCGTGTTCCGGATCGCCGCGGCCTGGTTCCCCCTCCGGCGGTTCCGGCGGTTCCGCTGGATCAAGGTGATCCACGATGGCACCCTGCCGGGACGTTTCCACGCGATGCCGGCTGCAAGGAGGGCCATCGGGCGCCGGGCCGTCGCCGAGGCGGACGCCGTGGTCGTGGTGGAGCCCGGGCTCGCGCGCTGGGTCTCCTCGGCGCTGGGCCGGGACGAGGGGGTGCACGTCATCCCCAGCCTGCTCCCCCTCCCCCCCTCGGCCGTCCCGGGACCGCCGCAACCCGCGGAAGATGCCGGCGGGAAGGTCGTCGCCTCGGTGGGCGTCTTCACGGAGCCGTACGGTTTCCGGGACCTGGCGGAGGCGGTGGAAAGGCTGCGGGGCGAGACGGGCATCCCGCTCGAGCTGGTCCTCCTCGACGGCGGGTTCGCCGACGACCCGGACTACCGGCGGGCGACGCTCCGGGGACGCTCCTGGATCCGCACCCTCCCGCCGATGGCACGGGCCGAGGTGCTCCGGGTCCTCGGCTCCAGCGACGTGTTCGTGCGGCCGTCCCGGCACGAGGCCTACGGCCTGTGCCGCGTCGAGGCGCTCTGGATGGAGACCCCCGTCGTGGCCACGAACGTCGGGGAGACCCGGGGGATGCGGACATACGCGGCCGGCGACGTCGGCGCCCTGGCGGGCCGCATCCTCGAGGTCCTCCGGGATCCCGGCGCTCGGGATGAGGCCCGAACGGCCGGAGACCGTTTCCGCGCCGAGGCCGAGGCGAACCTCGCCTCCCTGGTCCGGCTGCTGTGAACGGCCCACCGCCGTCGCGACTGCGCGAGGCGCTTCGCCCCGGCTCGCTCTCGGGGGACACCGCGCGGATCTGGACGCTGCAGGGTGCCGGACTTCTCTTCGCCCTGGTCGCCAGCATCATCGTGGCCAAGACCCTCGGCCCCGCCGAAAAGGGGGTGGTGGACCTCTACCTCCTGCTCGCCGCCCTGATCGGCGACCTCGGGGGCCTGGGCTTCGGCAGCGGCCTGCTCTACTACCTGGCCAACCAGCGGCGCTCCCTGACGGAGGTCCACGGCACCGGACTGGTCTTCGCCGCGGCCGCCGGCGGCGTGACCGCGCTGATCGGCTGGGCGGGCCTCTCGGTCTGGGAGATGATCCTGCCGGGCCTCCACCCCTGGGCCCTGCTGCTCGCCTTCGCGCTGGGCCCGGTCATCTACTACGCGCTGATCGCCTCGAACCTCCTGACCGGGATCGACCGGGCGGTCCTGGTCCACGCCCTCGCGGCGGCGAACGGTCTGATCAACCTGACCGCGGTCCTGGTCCTGTACTCCCTCGGCATCCTGCGGTCCGGCACCGTGATCCTGGTGACCGCGGGCCTGTCCGTGCTGCTGGCGACGGCCTCGTTCGCCGTCCTCCGCCGCCGCGCCGGCCCGTCACGCCCCTCCCGGGAGCTGTTCGGCGTGTCCCTGCGCTACGGCCTCGTGCTGCACGTGGGGATCGTCGCCAACTTCCTCCACTTCAAGGTCGACCAGCTCATGCTGAACTACTGGCTGGGAACCGCGGCGGTGGGGATCTACGCGGTGGGGGTTCGCTGGGCGGAGATGCTCTTCCTGCTGGACGCGGCCCTCGGCGCCGCGGCGCTCTATCGCATCACCTCGTCGGACGCCCGCGAGAGCTTCCGGCTCTCCTGGCGCCTGGT
>JASFRI010000278.1:0-5948 GCA_050115015.1 Acidobacteriota bacterium | reverse complement strand
GTCGCCAGGCCGGATCCGGCCTTCACCAGCAGCGCGTCCACGTGGCCGTGGTAGCAGCCCTCGACCTTGACCACCAGGTCCCTGCCGGTATGGCCGCGGGCCAGGCGGATGGCGGACAGGGTGGCCTCGGTCCCGGAGTTCACCATCCGGACGCGCTCCAAGGACGGCACGCGCCGGATCACCTTCTCCGCCAGGCGGACCTCCCACTCGGTGGGCGCGCCGAACGAGGTCCCCCGGGCGGCGGTCTCCTGCAGCCCGGCCAGGACCTCGGGGTGGGCATGGCCGGCGATGAGCGGACCCCAGGAGCCCAGGTAATCGATGTAGCGGTTCCCGTCGACGTCCCAGACGTGGGCTCCGGACCCGCGTTCGAGGAAGACCGGGTCCCCCCCCACCGCCCGGAAGGCGCGCACGGGGGAGTTGACGCCGCCGGGGATGAACGCGCGCGCCTCCTCGAACAGCCTCCTGGAGCGCTCCCGGTTCATGCCCCCGCCTCCAGGTAGCCCGCCGCCTCGCGGGCGAAGTACGTGAGGATGAAATCGGCGCCGGCGCGCTGGATCGCGGTGAGGGACTCCAGCACTGCCCGCTGCCGGTCCAGCCAGCCGTTGTTCGCGGCGGCGACGATCATCGAGAACTCCCCGCTCACCTGGTAGGCCGCCGTCGGCATGCCGAAGGTCTCCCGGGCCGCGCGCAGCACGTCCAGGTACGGCATCGCCGGCTTCACCATGATGATGTCCGCCCCCTCCTCGACGTCGAGGGCGATCTCCCGCAGGGCCTCGTCGTGGTTCCGGGGGTCCATCTGGTAGGATCGGCGGTCCCCGAACTTCGGCGCGGACTCCGCCGCCTCGCGGAAGGGCCCGTAGAACGCCGACGCGTACTTCGCGGCATAGGAGAGGATCGGCATCCCCGGAAAGCCCGCCCCGTCCAGGGCCGCGCGGATGGCCCCGACGCGGCCGTCCATCATGTCCGACGGTGCGACGATGTCGGCTCCCGCCCGGGCATGGGACAGTGCCTGCCGGGCGAGCAGCTCCAGGGTGGGGTCGTTGGCGACGTCGTCAGCCTCGATCAGGCCGCAGTGGCCATGATCCGTGTACTCGCACAGGCAGACGTCGGTGATCAGGAGGAGCTCCGGCACCGCGTCTCGGAGGGCCCGGACCGCCACGGGGACGATGCCGTCGTCGGCATATCCCTCCGAGCCCCGTGCGTCCTTCTTCTCGGGGATGCCGAAGAGGATGATGCCGCCCACACCGGCGTCGCGCAGCCCGACGGCCTCCTTGACCAGCTCGTCCACCGAGAGCTGGAAGTTCCCCGGCATCGCCCCGATCTCGCGGCGCTCGCCGCGGCCGGGCCGCACGAAGAGGGGCATGATGAAGCGCGAGGGGTCGAGCCGCGTCTCCGCCACCAGGCCGCGGAGGCGCTCATCGCGCCGCAAGCGTCGCAGACGTGTCGTCGGGAAGGTCAATCCTCATCCTCGTAGTGGAAGAAGTACTCCGCGCAGTACTGGGAGCAGAACTCCTTGCCTCCCTTGGCCCGGACGCACTGGGGGCAGACCATCTTGAAGCAGATCGGGCACCGGACCCGTGTATTCTCGGTGATCTCCCGGTCACACTTGGCGCACACCTCGATCGACGGCTCGAGCATGCGCGGAGTATAGCAGCCCTTCCGCGGCTTGACGATCGCTCGAACCAACCGCTAGAATGAGCGGTTCCGACAGACTGGGGCGGTGTAGCTCAGCTGGTTAGAGCACGCGGCTCATATCCGCGGAGTCACAGGTTCGAGTCCTGTCACCGCTACCACCCGTCACCTCGCCCCGCCCCCCGGGGTCGGGGCGGACCTCCCGCGCCACGGGCCGGGAAAGGCGGCCGCTCCGATGTCCCTGGAAAGCACGTTCCGTGCCACGGTGAGGCGACATGCCATGCTCCGCCGCGGGGATCGCGTCCTCGTCGCGGTCTCCGGCGGCGCGGACTCCACGGCGCTCCTCCACCTCCTGGCGGCGATCGCGCCCGGGCTCGACCTGCGGCTCGTGGTTGCCCACCTGGACCATGGCTGGCGGGGCGCCGGCTCCGCCGCGGATCGCGCCTTCGTGGAGGCGATGGCCCGGGATCTGGGGTTTCCGGTGCGCTCGGCCGCCGTCGAGCCCTCCGCCGCGGACGGGGGCGGCCGCGAGGCCGCGGCCCGGGCGGCGCGCCTGCGTTTTTTGGAGGGGGAGGCGCAGGCCGTGGGGGCGGATCGGATCGCCACCGGGCACCATCGCGACGATCAGGCGGAGACCCTGCTGCTGCGGCTCCTCCGGGGCGCGGGAACGCCGGGCCTGGCGGGGATCCCGCCGGTGCGGGGACGCTTCATCCGCCCGCTCCTCGGCAGCCGGCGGCGGGAGATCGAGAGCTGGCTCCGGGAGCGGGGCATCCCCTGGAGGGAGGACCCCAGCAACGCGGACCTGTCGCTGGGCCGGAACCGCGTGCGGCGGGAGCTGCTGCCGTACCTGGAGACGACGCACGGCGAGGGCGTCGCGGACCGCCTCGCGGCCACCGCGGACCTCCTGCGGGAGGACGAGCGGCTGCTGGACCGGCTGGCGCGGCGCCGGCACCGACGGCTTCGCCGGGAGTCGGGGGACGGGGTCGCCCTGGACGCCGTCCGCCTGCTCCGGGAGCCCGCGCCGCTGGCGCACCGTGCCCTGCGCCACGCCGTCCGGGCGGCGAGCGGGGCCGCGGCCCCGCCGTCCCGGCGGGTGATTCTCCGGCTGCTGGATCTCGCCGGGGGGAGCGTCGCCGGGCCGCTGGACCTGCCAGGAGGCCTGCGGGCGGGCCTCGAGGGGGGCCTGCTGGTCCTGCGGGGGAGCGCGGGGCCGCCTCCGGGCGCCTTCGAGGCGGAGGTCTCCGTGCCGGGCCGCGTGCGCTGGCCGGCCGCCGGGATCGCCCTCCACCTGCAAGAGGTTGACAGAACGAGCGTTTACGGTGATATTAAGAGGGGACCCCGGGAAATGGCCTTCCTCGACCTGGACCGGACCGGGACCCGGCTGGGGCTGCGGAACCGACGGCCTGGAGACGCGTTCTACCCTCTCGGCCTGGGTGGTAGGAAGAAGCTCCAGGACTTCCTCGTCGATTCCCACGTGCCCCGCAGCACCCGCGACCGGGTGGGCCTGCTGACCGCCGCCGGCCGGATCGCCTGGGTGGTGGGCCACCGTGTCGACGAACGGTTCAAGGTGAGGCCCGGGACCCGTCGGATCCTGGCCGTGAGAAACGAGGCATGAGGCTGTCCAGAGAGGTGTTGTTCTCCCAGCGGGCGATCGGCGAGCGCGTCGCGGCCATGGGGGAGCAGATCAGCCGGGACTACGCCGACCAGCGTCCGGCGGTCCTGGCGGTGTTGAAGGGATCGTTCGTGTTCATGGCGGACCTGGTGCGGCAGATCCGCCGGCCGGTCCGCTGCGGTTTCATCGAGATCGCGTCGTCGCGCCGCTCCGCGTCGCTGACGGAGATGGTGTTCACCTCCTCCTTCGAGGTGGAGGGGGCGGACATCCTCCTGGTGGAGGACATCCTGGACACCGGGATCACGATGGCCTACCTGCGGCAGCAGCTGGAGCTCCGGGAGCCGCGCTCGATCCGCGTGGCGGCCCTGCTGGACAAGCCGGTGCGCCGCAAGGTCCAGATCGAGGCCGACTACGTCGGCTTCGAGGTTCCGGACCGCTACGTCGTGGGCTACGGCCTGGACTACGGCGAGGACTACCGGAACCTGCCGTACCTGAGCTACGTCGAATAACCCGGCGGCGCCGGTTGAAGGCGCGCCGTGGAGGTATCCGCGTTGAACTCCCATCTGAAGAACATCATGCTCTGGGTCGTCCTGTTCATCGTGGCGATCCTGCTCTGGCAGCTGTTCAAGGGGCCGGCCCAGGGAACGGAGACCCTCAACTACAGCCGCTTCCTCGAGGAGGTGCAGGCGGGTCGCGTCGCCGAGGTGACCCTCACCGGCTCCGACTCCGGCTTCGAGGTCGAGGGGAAGTTCCGGGAGAAAGACGCCCGCGGGCAGCCCAAGGCGTTCACGACCTACGCACCGCCCGACGACAGCCTGCTGGAGCTGCTCCGGAAGAACGACGTGGAGCTGACGGCGCGCCAGCCGAAGGACTCCCCGTACCTGTTCACGCTGATCACCTGGGCCCCCATGCTCCTGCTGATCGGCATCTGGATCTTCTTCATGCGCCAGATGCAGACCGGCGGGAACAAGGCGCTCTCCTTCGGCAAGTCGAAGGCCAAGCTCTCCTCCAGCCAGGGGAAGAAGGTCACGTTCAAGGATGTGGCCGGCGTGGACGAGGCGAAGGAGGAGCTGCAGGAGATCATCGAGTTCCTGAAGGACCCCCAGAAGTTCCAGAAGCTGGGCGGGAAGATCCCCAAGGGCGTGCTCCTGATGGGCCCCCCGGGGACCGGCAAGACGCTTCTCGCCCGGGCGATCTCCGGCGAGGCGAACGTCCCCTTCTTCTCGATCTCGGGCTCCGACTTCGTGGAGATGTTCGTCGGCGTCGGGGCCAGCCGTGTGCGGGACCTGTTCGAGCAGGGCAAGAAGAACGCACCGTGCATCATCTTCATCGACGAGATCGACGCGGTGGGCCGTCATCGCGGTGCCGGTCTCGGTGGCGGCCACGACGAGCGAGAGCAGACCCTGAATCAGCTCCTGGTCGAGATGGACGGCTTCGAGTCGAACGACGGCGTCATCCTGATCGCCGCGACGAACCGACCCGACGTCCTCGACCCGGCGCTCCTGCGTCCCGGCCGCTTCGACCGCCGGGTGGTGGTGGCCCGGCCCGACGTCCGTGGCCGTGAGGGCATCCTGAAGGTCCACACCCGCAAGATCCCGATGTCCGAGGACGTGGACCTGAGCGTCATCGCCCGCGGCACGCCCGGCTTCTGCGGCGCGGACCTGGCCAGCCTGGTCAACGAGTCGGCCCTGAACGCCGCCCGCTACAGCAAGAAGGTCGTCGAGATGGACGACTTCGAGCTGTCCAAGGACAAGGTCCTGATGGGCAAGGAGCGCAAGAGCCTCATCCTGAGCGACGAGGAGAAGCGTAACACCGCCTTCCACGAGGCGGGCCACACCCTGGTCGCGTTCCTCCATCCCGACACGGACCCGATCCACAAGGTGACGATCATCCCCCGCGGCATGGCCCTGGGGGTGACGCAGCAGCTCCCCATCGACGAGCGCCACACGTACACGGAGGATTACCTCCTCGGCCAGCTCACGGTGCTGCTGGGCGGCCGGGTGGCGGAAGAGCTCTTCCTGAACCGCCTGACCACCGGCGCCGGCGACGACATCGACCGGGCGACCGACATGGCGCGCAAGATGGTCTGCGAGTGGGGCATGAGCCCGAAGCTGGGCCCGCTCTCCTTCGGCAAGAAGGACGAGCAGATCTTCCTGGGTCGCGAGATCGCGCAGCACAAGGACTACAGCGAGGACACCGCGGTCCAGATCGACAAGGAGGTGCACCGCCTGGTGTTCGAGGCCCACAAGCGGGCCACGGACACGATCTCGGAGCACCGGGACGAGCTCGTGCGGCTGGCGGAGGCGCTGCTGGAGCGGGAGGTCCTGGACGCCAACGAGATCGAGATCCTGATCAAGGGCGGGAAGCTGGCCGCCAAGGAACCGGGAGAGCCCCTGTCCGTGGATTCCCACGGCGCGAAGGATCGCAAGCAGGAAGACAAGGGACTGGGGGACTCCGCCCCGGTGGGAGGTCCCCTGAAGCAGCCCAGCTGACGGGCAGGGGGCCCTCCGGAATGGGCCCCGGGTGGAACACGTGGCGCACGAGGCTCACATCGTCGACTTCGACCATCCAGGACGATTGGGCGATCACATGCGCCGCCTGGGCGGAGACGCGATCCCGCCCGGGTTCCGCTCCCTCCTGCGCATCCCCCGGCGTGCCGACCTCCCGGAGGAGTGGATCGCCGCCTGCGCCGTCCGTGCGGGCG
>JASFRI010000277.1:0-5971 GCA_050115015.1 Acidobacteriota bacterium | reverse complement strand
CGCCGCCCAGGACGCCCGGAACACGGTAGGGGTGACCCGGGTACGAAACAACCTGAAGGTGGACCGGCGTGAGGGTCCGGACGATGCCCTGATCGAGAGCCAGATCCAGCAGGCGCTCCGGCGCGATCCCTACGTCGCCCACTACGATCTGGGTGTGGAGGTGCAGGGCGGGACCGCCATCCTGACGGGCACCGCCGATTCCTACTTCGAGAAGGCGCAGGCGGACGTGGACGCGTCGCAGGTGTACGGCGTGCTCGACGTCGCGAACGACATCACGGTCAACCGAAAGCAGCCGTTGCCGTACCAGTCTCATGTCGACGAATGGTACGTGTATGACTTCGACTGGTACAACCACGCTCCGGGGCACACCTTCCGCCCGGACTTCGAGATCCAGGAGGACATCGTCAATCAGCTCTGGTGGAGCCCCTTCGTCGACGCGGCGGACGTGACGGTGGAGGTGGATGACGGTGTCGCCACCTTGACCGGCACCGTCGACTCCTGGTCCGAGTACTGGGCGGCGCGGGAGAACGCTTTGGAGGGCGGCGCTGTCTGGGTGGACAACGAGCTGCACGTCGCGGCGAGCGGATGACACCGGTGATACCGCTTGCGTCCATGATCCGGCTCCCCGACGGGAAGCGCCCGCCACGGGCGCTTCCCCTTCCCGCCCCCCATCCCTGCCCACCGTCGCCATGAGCCGGTACGACAGTCATCCGTCACCTCGCCAGAATCCCGATGTGGACGCGCGGGCCCGTGCGCTGGAGGAGATGGTCCGAGAGCCCATCGTCCCGGGCGAGGTGGGTCCGTGGGCGCGACGGGTGAAGGAGGCCCTGGCGGCGCTTCACGACGCGCTTCACGGCGCGGCCAGGGCCCGCGTGGCCGTTCTGCAGCAGGTTCTGCGCGCGGACCCGGAGCTCGCCCACCGGGTCGAGGACCTGGAGCGTCGCCAGCAGCGACTGCTCGAGGAGCATGAGCGCCTCACCGGCGGGGTGGAGGAGCTGATCCGGAAGGCCCGCGACGCGACGGGGAGCAATGAGCCGGGAGGCCCGGCCGGGGCCATGCGGGACCGCCTCCTGGACTGGCTCGGGCGGCGGAAGGACCTGGGACGGGAGGCCCAGCTGTGGCTCATCGAGGCCTACTACCGGGACCGTGGCGCGGTCGACTAGAATCGAGCGAGACGTCGGAGGCCGGCCGTGAGCCCGCCGTGACGCCGCGAGGATTCCCCCCATGCGAGCGATGGTGATGGCGGCGGTCGGAAAGCCCCTGGAGCTGCACGAGGATCACCAGGATCCGGCGCCGGGCGCCGGCCGGGTGGCCATCGACGTGGAGGCCTGCGCCGTCTGCCGCACGGATCTGCACATCCTCGACGGCGACCTCCCCGAGCCCTCCTTGCCGCTCATCCCGGGACACCAGGTGGTGGGGATCGTCCGCGAGGCTGGGAAAGACACGGGGAAACTGGCTGCGGGGATGCGGGTCGGGGTGCCGTGGCTGGGCTGGACCTGCGGGAGCTGCCGCTACTGCGCAGCAGGGGCGGAGAACCTCTGCGAACGGGCCCGATTCACCGGCTACCATCTCGATGGTGGCTTCGCGGAGCGCTGCGTCGCCGACGTCCGCTTCGCTTTCCCGGTCCCGGAGGGATATCCAGCCGTGCAGGCGGCCCCTCTGCTCTGCGCCGGTCTGATCGGGTTCCGCTGTTACCGGATGGCCGGCGATGTCGGGACGATCGGCCTGTACGGATTCGGCGCGGCGGCCCATATCCTCGCCCAGGTGGCGCGCCACGACGGTGTGGAGGTGTTCGCCTTCACGAGACCGGGCGACGTTTCCGCGCAGCGATTCGCCAGGGACCTCGGAGCCTCATGGTCCGGCGGCTCCGACGAAGCGCCGCCCACGTTGCTGGATGCCGCCATCCTGTTCGCCCCGGTGGGCGATCTCGTTCCCGCGGCGCTCCGCGCGGTTCGCAAGGGGGGGACGGTGGTCTGTGGCGGGATCCACATGAGCGACATCCCCTCCTTCCCGTACGAGATTCTCTGGGGGGAGAGAGTGGTCCGGTCCGTCGCGAATCTCACCCGGACGGACGGTGAAGATTTCCTCGGGTTGGCGCCGGAGATCCCGGTGCGAACCACCGTTCGGGAGTATCCCCTCGAGGGGGTCAACCAGGCCCTCTCGGATCTCCGCGACGGGCGCCTCGAGGGGGCTGCGGTCATCGTGCCGTGACCCGGTGGACGCCGGCGGAAGGTCGGGACACGCCACGCCTCGGCAGCATTTGAAGGCGACGCCGCCGACGCGATATAGTCTAGTCAAGGGACCCACCATCGATCCTGTGTCGTCCTGCGCCAGAGGCCGTCGTGTCTCCGCCCTCCGGAGATGACGCGGGCCCGGAAAGGAGAGGACAGCTTTGATCACGAGGGATGCCACGGACGCTGCACCATTTGCGCTGGATCGCAGGCTGCTGCCACGGCGGTTCCTCGTCGTCAGCAATCGCCTTCCCTACCGCATCGAGGTCGAGGGTGACCGGGTCCGGCTCGAGAAAGGCCTTGGTGGCCTGGTCACCGCGATGGACCCGGTGATGCGCTCCACCGGCGGTCTGTGGTTCGGCTGGACCGGTAGCCATACACCGGTTCCCCGGGCGATCGACGTATCGGAGCGACTCGATGGAGCGGTTTCCTACGAGCTCCGGCCCCTCGAGCTCACGGAGGACGAGGTCGCGAGGTACTATCTCGGGTACGCCAACAGGGCGATCTGGCCTCTCTTCCATTACTTCCAGGAATACTGCGAGTTCAACGAGGAGGACTGGCGGGCCTATGTGCAGGTGAACCGGAAGTTTGCCTCCAGGATCATCGAAGAATACCAGGAGGGAGACTACATCTGGGTCCACGATTACCACCTGATGCTGGTGCCCGGGATGATCCGCCGGGAGCTCCCCGACGCCCATATCGGGTTCTTCCTGCACATCCCGTTTCCCGCCCCCGAGCTGTTCCAGGTCGACAGGAACGCCGGCGAGATCCTCGACGGGCTGCTCGGTGCCGACCTGGTCGGTTTCCACACGCCCTCGTACGCCAGGAACTTTCTCCGCATGGTGGCCGAGACCACGAACCTCCAGTACTCCGACAGCGGTAGCTGGGCCCGGAAGGACGGGCGGAAGATCGCCCTGGGCGCGTTTCCCATCAGCATCGACTGCGATGCCTTCGAACGCATGGCGAGTCGGCCCGGCATCGACGCCGAGATCCGCCGCATCCGGGACAACTACCGCGCGGGTGTCCTCGCCCTCGGAGTGGATCGCCTCGACTACACGAAGGGGATCCTGGAACGGCTACGCGCCATCGAGGCCATGCTGTCACGCCACCCGGAGATCCAGGGCAACTTCACCTTCATCCAGCTCTCCGCCCCGAGCCGGAGCAAGGTCGATGCATACCGATCGATGCGCGAGAAGATCGAGCAGATGGTTGGTCGCATTAACGGGCGCTTCGGGGGGAAGGGGTGCCTTCCCATCGACTACCGCTACGAGGGCCATTCGCAGGAGCAACTCGTCGCCTACTACCGCGCCGCGGACGTCGGGCTGGTCACGCCACTGCGCGATGGGATGAACCTCGTCGCGAAGGAGTACGTCGTCTCCCAGGTGGACGGCAACGGGTCCCTGGTGCTGTCCCGGTTCGCGGGGGCGTGCAAGGAGCTGAGCGACGCCATCCTGGTCAATCCCTACCACGTGGAGAGCACGGCGGATGGGATCTACCGCGCGGTGACGATGGCGGCGGAGGAGAAGCGCCGCCGGATCAGCAAGATGCGGGAGGTGGTCCGTCGGAATGACATCTACTGGTGGGTCGAGAGGTTCCTCCGGGCGCAGTACGACGCCACGCGGCAGCGAGCATCGCAATCGTGACGGAACAGGGCCACTCGGGGGTCCAGCTCGACCCACTTCGGTGCCGGGCGGTGATCTTCGACATGGATGGCGTCGTGACGGATACCGCAACCACGCACGCCCGGGCCTGGAAGGCGATGTTCGACGAGTTCCTGGCACGCCGCGGTGGCGGCAGCGAACCTTTCGGCCAGAAGGACTACGAGCGTCACGTGGACGGCAAGCCGCGCTACGACGGGGTGCGGAGCTTCCTCGAATCCCGCGGCATCGCCCTCGACCGGGGTGACCCGGATGACCCGCCGGATCGCGAGACCATCTACGGGCTCGGCAACCGAAAGAACGAGCTCTTCCTCGAGCGGCTGCGCGAGGACGGCGCCGAGCGGTTCGAGGATGCGGTGGACCTCGTCGGGCGACTGCAGGCCCGGGGGATCCGTACCGCGATCATATCGGCGAGCCGCAACGCGGGGGAGGTGCTGCGCGCCGCGGGTGTGGCGGATCTGTTCGAGATCCGCATCGACGGCAAGGAGACCATCCGGCGAGGGCTGCGGGGAAAGCCGGCGCCGGACGTCTTCCTGGAGGCCGCCAGGGAGCTCGGTGCCGGTCCGGACAGCGCGGCGGTGGTCGAGGACGCGGAGGCCGGCGTTCGCGCGGCCAGGGAAGGGGGCTTTCACCGGGTGATCGGTGTCGCCCGGGACGGGGACCTCGCGAGGCTCGCCGGGGCTGGCGCGGACGCGGTCGTCCGCGAGCTGGGAGAGGTCCGGGTCGGCGCACAGGCTCTCCAGCCCATCGATGCGCTTCCCGACGCCCTGGAGCATGTGGGGAGGATCGCCGCCTCCGCCGGCGATGACAGCGTTGTGGTCTTCCTCGACTTCGACGGCACCCTCTCTCCGATCGTGGATCGGCCGGAGGACGCCCGCCTCCTCCCGAGCGCGCGAGATCCGCTGGCGGCCCTGTCCCGGAGACGGGTCGTCGCGGTGGTCAGTGGACGGGACCTCGACGATGTCATGGGCCGCGTGGCGATCGATGGACTCTGGTACGTGGGCGGCCATGGCCTTCAGCTGGCCCGGCCGGGGGGAGGGCGGGAGGAGCACCCGGAGGTCGCTGCCTGCCTTCCCGCGCTAGAGCGCGCGGCGCGCACGCTGGAAACCTCGCTCCGGGGGATCGAAGGCGTTCAGGTGGAGAGAAAGCGCCTCGGTGTCGCCGTTCACTACCGTCGCGCGGCGGCGGTGGCGGGGGATCGCGTGAACCGGACGGTGCGTTCCGTGGCGGCACAGGAGAAGCGCCTGCGGATCGCCGAGGGACGGAAGGTGCGCGAGCTCCGGCCGGACGTACAGTGGGACAAGGGGCACGGGGTCCGGTGGGTCCTCGACCTCCAGGGGCCGGCGGCCGGCCCGGTTCACCCGATCTACATCGGCGATGATCTGACCGACGAGGATGCGTTCCGGGCCGTCCGCGAGCGCGGGACGGGAATCGTCGTCAGGGGCCGGGACGGAGCCACCGCCGCCCGCTACGTCCTGGACGACCCAGGGGCCGTTGCGCGGTTCCTCCAGGCGCTGGACCGCACGCTGCCCCGGGGCGGGCCCGGCGGCGGCCGCTGATCGCCCGCTGACGGGGACTCCGCGGCTTCAGCCGGCGACCTGGATCTTGTTGATGGTGCGCCGGAGGGAGGTCCAGTCGTCCAGGAGCTCGCCGATCCCCACCTTGGGTTCCAGGCTGTCGACGATGCCGCTGACCACGCCGACGCCTCCGAAGACCGCGACGCGGATCCCCTCTCCGGGGAACATCTCGTCCACGGCACGCTGGACGGCCCGGGCCTGGTGACGATCCTGCCGGTGCTGCAGGGCGGAGACCGTGAGGAGGTTCTTCACCGCCCGCACGCCCTCGACGTTCTCGGCGAGGCGGACCAGGCGCGCGGCCTGACCCCGGTCCGGTATGTTCCCGGCGAAGGTCACCTCACCATTCTCCACGGCGACGCCGACGGTCCTGGAGAGCTCTGGAGAGACGGCCTTCACGACCTCGCGCATCGTCCGGGCCAGCGCGCGGTCCGATCGCCGCGGGGGCTCGACCCGCAGCTCCGAGGCCGTGACGCGGCGGACCCCGGGGATGCGCTGCACGGCCCGA
>JASFRI010000276.1:0-5985 GCA_050115015.1 Acidobacteriota bacterium | reverse complement strand
CGCGCCTCAGCGTCAGTACCGGTCCAGGTAGCCGCCTTCGCCACTGGTGTTCCTCCCAATATCTACGCATTTCACCGCTACACTGGGAATTCCACTACCCTCTCCCGGACTCGAGCCATGCAGTTTCGGTTGCAGTTCCTTGGTTGAGCCAAGGGATTTCACAACCGACTAACATGGCCGCCTACGCGCCCTTTACGCCCAATGATTCCGAACAACGCTAGCCCCCTCCGTATTACCGCGGCTGCTGGCACGGAGTTAGCCGGGGCTTCCTCCAGTGGTACAGTCACCCCCTCCGGGTATTCGCCGGAGGAGCTTCTTCCCACTTGACAGGATTTTACGACCCGAAGGCCTTCATCATCCACGCGGCGTTGCTGCGTCAGGCTTTCGCCCATTGCGCAAAATTCCTCACTGCTGCCTCCCGTAGGAGTCTGGACCGTGTCTCAGTTCCAGTGTGGCCGATCACCCTCTCAGGCCGGCTACTGATCGGAGCCTTGGTGGGCCATTACCCCACCAACTAGCTAATCAGGCGCGGGCTCATCCTCAAGCGCCAGGTCTTGCGATCCCCGGCTTTGATCCCCCCTTCCGCGGAGGGGGGGATGTTATGCGGTATTAGCCCAAGTTTCCCTGGGTTATTCCCCACTCGAGGGCAGATTACCCACGTGTTACTCACCCTTGCGCCACTGTACTCGGCCCCCGAAGGGACCTTTCTCGTTCGACTTGCATGTGTTAGGCACGCCGCCAGCGTTCGTTCTGAGCCAGGATCAAACTCTCCAATTGGATCGGAGCCCTCGCGGGCCCCGAGGTTGGGTTGATCCATACTGCGTACAACTGACTCCAAAGAAACGACTTCAGACGTCCGCACGCACTATTCAGTTTTCAAAGAACAACGAAGCAGGCGCGGATTCTAGACAACGTGTCCGTGCCTGTCAAGGAAAAGCCTCGATTTCTTTTTTCGAAGAGATTCCCTTCCTCGCCCGCAGCGAGGCGATCGATACCGTAGCACCATGGCAGGCGCGCGTCAAGCCCCCGGCCCGGAAAGCGACAAATGGTTATCATTCAATAATTTAATGAACTTCCCGGCGGGGCTGCCGGCCGCTCCCCCGGGGGGCGCGGGGCCGGGCGGATCCGTTGATTCTCCGGATCGCGCTGTGCTATAGTCCGGCCCGGCTGGGTCGAAGTGGGCGAGCTGGTCGAGCCCACTTTTCGCATTTCTGGGCCCGGCTGCGCGTCGATTCGCCCCGCGGGGGGCGCTTCGCGGTCGCCGATCCACCTCCCGACAGCCCGAGTCCTTGACCTCGAGCCAGCCGGCCGGGGCGCGGGGCGGTAGACCGCGACCGTCGGAGGCGGAAGCGAGGGAGGAGTGTCCGTGAGCGTGGCCGACGAGCTGGCGGCCTGGGCCGAGCCGATCGTCCAGGGCGAGGGCATGGAGCTGGTCGACCTGGAGTATCGTCGCGAGGGCAAGGGCTGGGTCGTCCGGCTGTTCATCGACAAGCCGGGCGGCGTGACGCTGGAGGATTGCCAGGAGATCAGCCGCCTGTTCGGGGCCAAGCTGGAGCTCGAGGATCGGATCTCGCATCACTACACCCTGGAGGTCAGCTCCCCGGGGCTCGACCGTGTGCTCAAGAAGGAGGAGGACTTCCGGCGGTTCGCGGGGCGCGCGGTGGACATCCGCCTGGAGCGGCCGCTGGAGGGCCGCCGCCGGTTCTCGGGAGTCCTGGAGGGAATCGAGGCAGATCGGGTGATCCTGCGGGAGGACGAGGGCGGCGTCCGGGCGGAGCTTCCCCGGAGCTGGATCGCCCGCGCACGCTTGAAGATCGAGCTGTGAGCCCCGGCGGCAAGGCGGCCGCCGGGCAAGGATGACGGACATGAGCCAGGAACTGTTTCAGGCCATCGAGCAGATCGGACGTGAGAAGGGCATCGATGTGAACATCATCATCGAGGCCGTTCAGGAGGCCTATGTGGCCGCGTCCCGCAAGGTGTTCAAGACCAAGGAGGAGCTCGGGTCCCGCTTCCACAGGGAGTCCGGCGAGATCAGCGTCTTCGCCATCAAGCGGGTCGTGGACGAGATCGAGGACCCCGACCTGGAGATCACGCTGGAGGACGCGCGTCGGCTCGACCCCGAGGCCAACCTCGAGTCCCTCGTGGAGATCCCCAAGCCCACCGCGGAGCTCGGGCGGATCGCGGCCCAGGCGGCCAAGCAGGTCCTGTACCAGAAGGTGCGCGAGGCGGAGCGCGAGAACGTGTTCCGGGAGTTCTCCGAGCGCATCGGCGAGATCGTCAACGGGATCGTGAAGCGGTTCGAGCGGGGGGACATCATCGTGGACCTGGGCCGGACCGAGGCGGTGCTCCCGAAAAAGGAGCAGTCCCGGGCGGAGCACTACAACCAGGGGGACCGCGTGCGGGCGGTGATCGTGAACGTCGACCGAGCCACGAAGGGACCGCAGGTAATCCTCTCCCGGACCGACCCCCTCCTCCTCAAGCGGCTGTTCGAGATGGAGGTTCCGGAGATCTACGACAACACGGTGATGATCGAGAGCGTGGCCCGGGATCCGGGCGACCGCGCCAAGGTCGCGGTCCTCTCGAAGGACCGGGACGTCGACCCCGTGGGCGCCTGCGTCGGCATCAAGGGATCCCGCGTCCAGTCGATCATCCGGGAGCTCCGCGGAGAGAAGATCGACATCGTGCAGTATTCCGAGGACCCACAGACGTTCGTCGCCAACGCGCTGAACCCCGCGAAGATCAGCCGGGTGGCCATCGCCGACGAGGAGAACAAGGTCCTGGAGGTGATGGTGGAGGACGGGCAGCTCTCCCAGGCCATCGGCAAGAAGGGCCAGAACGTGCGGCTGGCGAGCCGGCTGATCGGCTGGCGGATCGACATCAAGAGCGAGTCCGACAAGAAGGCGGAGGTCGAGGCGGCCATGCGTCGGATGACGCGGACCCCCGCCGACCTCGTCGCGGAGCTCGAAGGGCTCGACGAGGCCGTCGCCGCGCTGCTGTTCCAGGCCGACTACCGCCTGCCGGAAGAGCTCGCGGCCGCGGGCGTCGAGGGGTTGACCGCTCTGGAGGGGCTCGACGAGCCGACCGCCGCAGGGGTCCTGGAGGCCGCGGGTGCCTACCTGGCCGAGCAGGAACGGCTCCGCGCGGAGGAGGAGGCCCGCCTGAAGGCGGAGGAGGAGGCCGCCATCGCCGCGATGGCGGCGGAGGCCGACGAGGACTCCGGGGAGGGAGAGAGCCTGCTGTCGGATCTCGGCGCCGGCACTCCGGAGACCACCGAGGAAGCGCAGGAGCCGTCCGGCGACACAGAGACGTCGGCGACGGAAACCGCCGGCGCCGCGGAAGGCGGCGGCGAGAGCAAGGCCCCCAACGAGGGGCGCTAGGCCGGTTCGAGGGGATCGATGGGGAAGATACGGGTCTACGAGATCGCCGAGAAGATCGGCCTGACGAGCGACCAGCTGATCGCCCGCCTGAAGCGGCTGGGGATCGACGTCCACTCGAACCTGAGCACGGTGGACGAGGCGGTCGCCCGCCCGCTTCTGGCCGCCAGCGAGAAGCTCCGGGAGAGCGCCACGAAGGAGGCGGCGAAGGAGGCCGCCCGGGAGCGCAAGCAGGTCTCCAAGAAGAAGACACGTACGACCCAGACCGCCAGCGCCCGGAAGCAGATGCGCAAGGCGCGCGCGGAGAAGGCCCGGAAGTTCACCGAGGAGTACGAGAAGCGCGAGGCGGACGAGCTCGCACGGCGGCGGGCCGAGAAGGAGGCCGAGGAGGCCGAGCGAGCGCGCCAGAAGAAGGAAGCCGAGGAGAAGCAGGCCGCGCTCGAGGAGGAGAGGAAGCGGGTCGAGGCCGAGGCCGCGCGCCGTCGCCAGGCAGAGGCAGAGGCGCGCCGTCAGGAGCAGGAGGCGCTGCGGAAGCGCGCCGCGGAGGACGCCGCCCGCCGCCAGCTCGAGGCCGAGGAGGCCGCGGCCCGGGACAAGGCCGCCGAGGAGTCGGCACGGGAGGCGGCGAAGCGCGTCGCCGAGCCCACCCAGGCGGCCCCGGCCCCGCAGCCGAGAGCCTGGAGCCCTCCACCGCCCCGGCGCCGGGGCGCCCGCACCCGCCCCGGCGGCAGGAAGAAGGGAAAGCGCCCCAAGAAGGCCGCCGCCCCGGCGACGCCGCCGCCCGTCGCGCCGCGACCCACGGGACCGCCCAAGAAGATCGCCGTCTCCGAGGGGGTCACCATCAAGGAGCTCGCGGAGAAGATGGAGATCAAGTCCAAGGACTTGATGCGCACCCTGATGCTCCAGGGCGTCATGGCGACCATCAACCAGCCGCTGGAGCCGGAGACCGCCAAGAAGCTAGCGGAGGAGTTCAACTTCGAGGTCGAGATCCTGTCCTTCGAGGAGGAGGTCCAGCGCCAGGTCCGGCCCACGGTCCCGGGCGCCAGCGAGGGCGGCTCGCCCCGGCCGCCGGTGGTCACCATCATGGGCCACGTCGACCACGGAAAGACGTCGCTGCTGGATGCCATCCGGGAGTCCAACGTGATCGCCGGCGAGGCCGGCGGCATCACGCAGCACATCGGGGCCTACCACGTCGAGGCCGGAGGCCGTTACATCACGTTCCTGGACACACCGGGCCACGAGGCGTTCACCCTCATGCGGTCGCGGGGCGCCCAGGTCACCGACATCGTGGTGCTGGTGGTCGCGGCCGATGACGGCGTCATGCCGCAGACCCGCGAGGCGGTGGACCACGCCCGCGCCGCGGAGGTCCCCCTGGTGGTCGCGGTGAACAAGATCGACAAGCCCGAGGCCAACCCCGACGTCGTCATGAAACAGCTGGCCGACCTCAACCTCGTCCCCGAGGAATGGGGCGGCGACACGATCTTCGTCCAGGTGTCCGCCAAGAAGCGGACCGGCCTGGAGGGCCTGCTGGAGATGATCCTGCTGGTGGCGGACGTCGCGGAGCTCAAGGCGGAGCCGGAGGGTCCGGCCTACGGTACGGTGCTCGAGGCGAAGCTCGACCGGGCCCGGGGAGCCCTGGCCTCCGTGCTCGTGCAGAACGGCACCCTCCACGTCGGCGATCCGTTCATCGCCGGGCTCACCAGCGGGAAGGTCCGCGCCATGTTCGACGAGGTGGGGCATCGCATCGAGTCCGCAGGACCATCCATCCCGGTGGAGCTGACCGGTCTGGACGGCATCCCGGACGCCGGCGACAGCTTCCAGGTGCTGGACGAGGAGCGACGGGCCCGGACGATCATGTCGCTGCGCCAGAACCGGCGCCGCGAGGAGCGGACGCGCCGCGCCTCTCGCCCGACGCTGGAGGGGCTCTTCGAGAAGATCAAGAAGGACGAGGTGAAGGAGCTGCCGATCGTCCTCAAGTGCGACGTCCAGGGCTCGGCGGAGGTGCTGCGCAAGAGCCTGGAGGAGCTCGGCAGCGACAAGGTCAAGGTCCGGGTGCTGAGCTCGGCCATCGGTGGGATCACCGAGACCGACGTCCTGCTGGCGAGTTCCTCCGGCGCCATCGTCGTGGGCTTCCATGTGCGGCCGGAGCGCAGCGCCCAGGCCCTCGCGGAGAAGGAGGGCGTGGACATCCGCCTCCACAACGTGATCTACAACGTCACGAAGGAGATCGAGGACGCCATGCTGGGGCTCCTCGAGCCGACCCTGCGCGAGGATTTCCTCGGCCGGGCGGAGGTCCGCGAGACGTTCAAGGTCCCCAAGGCGGGGATGGTCGCCGGGTGCTACATCACCGAGGGCCGGGTCCCCGCGGGGTCGGAGGTCCGCCTCCTCCGGGATCACACGGTGGTCTACGAGGGCCGGATCGCCTCCCTCCGGCGATTCAAGGACGATGCCTCCGAGGTCCGCGAAGGCTACGAATGCGGGATCGGTCTGGAGCGGTTCAATGACGTCAAGGTCGGCGACGTCATCGAAGCCTTCAAGGTCGAGAAGGTGATGCCCCAGACCCTCTAGGATCCTAGCCCGCATCTTCATGAGGGGCAGGTCGGCCGGTCTC
>JASFRI010000275.1:0-5999 GCA_050115015.1 Acidobacteriota bacterium | reverse complement strand
CGGAACGGCTGGATCGGTCTCCTCCTGCTGAGCCTGGCGGGCGGCTCCCTCCTCGCCCAGCCCGCCTACTACGTCGTGCCCGGCCTTCCCGCGTCCCCGGGCCCCACGTCCTTCGGGCCCAACGAGATCGTCGTGAACGCCTCGGGTTCCTACGCTGTCGTCTGGTCCCTGCCGCCCGGGATCGCCATCGATGCACTGTACCGGCTGTCCACGACCGAATGGCTGTTCTCGGTGGCCTCGCCGACGGTGCTCGGCGGGATCGCGGTGGAGCCGCGCGACCTGGTGATCCGCGGCTCCGGGGGGACCTACTCCCTGTTCGTCCCGGGATCGGCGATCGGGATCCCCGCGCGCGCGAGCATCGACGCCGTGCACCTGGGCGTGGACCTGCTGCTGAGCTTCGACGTTCCCGTCGTGCTCGACGGCATCGCCTACGATCCCGCGGATGTCGTGCGGTACGACGTGGGGACCGGCACCTACTCGGTCTTGTTCGACGCTTCCGCCGTGACGCCCCCGCTGCTGACCTCCCGGAACGTGACCGGCGTCGCGCAGGTGGACGGCCTGACGATCCTGACCTTCGACCTGCCGACCACCGTGGGGGGGAGCTCCTTCCTGCCGGGACAGCTCGCCGCCTGGGACGGTGCGGGCCTCACGCTCTACGACTCGCCGCCGGGATGGCCCACCTACACGACCCGGCTCAACGCGCTCGCCTTCGCGCCGTCCTTCCTGCCCGGATCGGTGGACGGCCTCCTCGTGGACCATGGCGCCACGCCGGAGGCGGTGGCGCTCTCCTGGACCGCCGGCTGCAGCGACTCGGGGCAGGTGTACGAGGTCTACGAGGGAACGATCGGCACCTGGTACGATCACGGTCCCGTGGACTGCGGGACTTTGGCACTCGCGCACGAGTACGAGCCGGCTGCCGGGAACCGCTACTTCCTGGTCGTACCCCGCAACGGAGACCTCGAGGGCTCCTACGGCAGGGACGCCTCGGGGCTCGAACGCCCGCGAAGCGCCACCGCCTGCGCCGCGGAGCAGGACCTCGGCTGTCCCTGACGCGCGGTCCTTGGGTCCACGGGGCCGGCGGGCGCGCGCCGTCCGGTGCGTGCAGGTCCTGCGGCCTCTACTCCAGGGCCGCGAGGACCCGGCGAACGGCCTGCCCTACCTCCGAGGCGACCTGGGCCACCTCCGGATCCTGGAGCAGGCTCATGGCGGCCTCCGGGTTCATGGCCCGGACGACGGTCCCGCCGTCCTCCACCGAGATCGTCACGTTGCAGGGAAGCAGGACGCCGACGGCGGGGACCGCGGTCAGGGCCCGATGGGCGGACGGCGGATGGCAGGCCCCGAGGATCACGTAGGGATCGCGCTCGACCCCCAGCTTCTTCTTGAGCGTCGCCTGGATGTCGATCTCGGTCAGGACGCCGAAGCCCTCGGCCGCGAGGGCCTCGCGGCAGCGTTCGACCGCCCGGTCGAAGGGGAGGGCCGTTCTCGTCTCGTACGCCACGTCCGCGGTGGTCATCCGGAACCTCCTGTGAGCCCCGCGCCCGGGGGGGTGGAGCGTGGGGGGCGGCTTCCGCCATGCCTGGATCCTAGACGTCCTCCACGCTGGGTTCCAGCGCCGGGGCGGTCCCGGCGCGAGGACCCGCCTCCATCGGGGCCCGGGAGCGCGGATCCCGGGCAGGATGCCAGCCCCGGGAAGAACAAAGGCCCTGGCTCTTGCGAGCCAGGGCCGGCGAAACGTTGGTTCCAGTGGCGTTGGGTTACCCCGTGTGCGGGGCACCCCTGCTGCCCACCATGGACACCAGGAGGTCCCTACGAGGACGCCACCTTTCCCAAACCAGTATGATAGCTGTCCACTCGATCACCTCCTTTCCGGGCGTCCAGGAAGTCGGAGGGCCCCAACCCTCCCGGCCCCCGGTCCCGCCCAGAGTTCCCGGGGGCCGCCGCGACGCGTGCGCGTGCGGAACGGTCACGGCAAATGTCCCTTCCCGGGCGGCTCCTGTCAACCCAAAAATGCCGGGGGCCAGGACTTTTACCAGACCTGGCACTTCTCCGCGGGGTTCATGGGCGTGTCGGGCTCGCAGGCGAACGCCTCCGCGAACGCCGGGTGCTGGGTGACCGGACCCACGGCCCGGAACTGGCCCGGGGAGTGGGGGTCGGTGGTCACCTGCAGCCGGAAGTACTCGTCGCTCCCCACCGTGCACCAGACCTGGCTCCAGGCGACGAAGAAGAGCTGCTCGTTCGTCAGCCCCTCCACGAAGGGCTCGGGGTTGCCGTTTCTCGCCTCCCAGAGCTTGTAGGCGGCGTAGGCCTCCTTCAGGCCGCCGATGTCCGCGATGTTCTCCCCCAGCGTCAGATCCCCGTTGACGTTGACGCCGGGCTCCACCTCGAAGCCGGAGTAGAGGTCGGACACGCACTGGGCCTGTTCCTGGAACTTCTCCGCCACCTCCGGCTCCCACCACTCGCGGAGCTGCCCGTCCGGGGCGAACTTCCGGCCCTGGTCGTCGAAGCCATGGGTCAGCTCGTGCCCGATGACGCCGCCGATGCCGCCGTAGTTCATCGCCGCCGGGAAGTCCTTGTGGAAGAAGGGGGGCTGCAGGATCCCCGCGGGGAAGACGATCTCGTTCAGCAGCGGATTGTAGTAGGCGTTCACCTGCTGCGGCGTCATCCCCCACTCGTCCGGATCCACCGGGTTGCCGATCTTCTTCGCCTGGCGGTCGAACTCGAACTCGATGGCCGCGACGCTGTTGTCGAAGTAGCTGTCCGGCGTGATCGTCATCGACGAATAGTCCCGCCACTTGTCCGGATAGCCGATCTTGTTCCCGATGGCCTCCTCCTTCTCGACGGCCCGCTGCCGGGTCGTGTCGTCCATCCAGGAGAGTCCCGGAAGGCCGTTCTCGAAGGCGGTGAACAGGTCGTCGATCATCGTCAGGGCGACCTGCTTCGAGTTGCCCGCGAACTTGCGCTCGACGTAGACCCGGCCGACGGCCTCGCCCATGGCGTTCTGGGTGCTGTCCACGCAGCGCTTCCAGCGCGGCTCGATCTCCTCCTGGCCTCCGAGCTTCTTGCCGTAGAAGTCGAAGTTCGCGTCGACGAACTCCTGGGAGAGCCGGTTCGCGAAGGTGTTGAGGGTGTTCCAGTCGAGATAGTTCTGGAGGACCGCCGGGTCGGTGTTCTTCACCAGCGCCTCGAGGCTTTCGAAGAACTCCGGGGTGGCCACGTTGATGTCGACCACGTCGGGATAGCCGGTCTCGGCCAGGAACGTGTTCCAGGGGAGGGACGGGGTCAGCTTCTGGAGGCCCGAGATGTCGAGCTTGTTGTAGAGCTTCTCGACCTGCCGCATGGCGACGCGATCCCGGGAGGCCTTGGCCAGCTCGGTCTCGACCGCGAGGACGTCGTCCGCCTTCTTCGAGGCAACGTCCTCGGGGTCGCCCAGGAGCGTGAACATCCGCTCCACGTGATCACGGTACGCCGCGAGCAGCTCCTTCTTCTTCTCGTCGTCGCTGACGTAGTAGTCGCGGTCCGGCATCCCGAGCCCGCCCTGCACGAAGAAGGCCACGTTCAGGTCGGGGTCCTTGAAGTCCGGCAGGACACCGAGGCCGAAGAGGGCGCTTCCCCCCTTCCGCTGCAGGTCGGCATCGACCGCGAGGAGGGACGCCGCGTCCTTCACGCCGTCGATCGCCGCGAAGAGCGGGTCCAGGGGCGTGGCGCCGGCGGCGTTCACCGCCTCCTCGTCCATGCAGGAGCTGTAGTAGTCACCGATCCGCTTCGCGTCGGCGCTGTCCCCGGGATCGGCGGCGGCCTCCTCGATCATCTCGCGGATCGCCTCGCGGTTCTCCTCGCGGATCACCGAGAAGCTCCGGGTCCAGCGCCGCTGGTCGGCGGGCAGCTCGGTGGTCTCCAGCCAGCCGCCGCAGGCGTACTGGTAGAAATCCTGGCAGGGGTCGGCCGACATATCCATGTCGGTGGCGACCTTGGATGCGATCTCCTCCTGGGTGAGGCTGTCACCCTCCCCCTGGTCGGAGCCCCCCCCGGCACAGGACGCCAGCAGGATCGAGCCCGCCAGGAGCAGGAACGGAACGGTCTTCGAGAGCTTCATGGCACACTCCACGGAACAGGGTCCGTTGCGTACGGGCCATCATGGCCCATCATTATTACGAAGCTGAGATCCTACACAGCCCCGGCGGGAACCGCAAACGCCACGGGGGGGACCCGAAACGCCCACGCCCACGCAGGATCCGGCCGCGCCGTCCGGCCGGGAGGCGGGTTCACCCGTTGCTGCGTACCGCCTGCAGGTGATCCAAGGCGGCGATGATGTCCTGGAATCGGGGGTGCTCGCGGAGCGGGCGCAGGTCGCCGTCGTGGAGCAGCCAGTCGCGCTGCGTGAGACCGGCGTTCACGGCGTGCTCGAGCAGATCCAGCGCCTTCTCGTGGTGCCCGGCGAGGGCGTGGATGCAGGCGATGTTGTAGACCACCATCGGCTCGTCGGGGTCCGACGAGAGGGCGCGGCCCGCCCACTCGAGGCCGCGCTCGGTCTCCCCCAGGGCGACCAGGGCGTTCGCCGCCAGGTAGAGGGTCCGGGTGTCGTCGGGGTTGAGCTGCAGGCGGGCCGTCGCCCGCTCCACCGCCTTGCGCCGTGCGGCCCGGGCCTCCTCGGGACGACCGAGCTCGTCGAGGATCTGCGCCACGAGGGCGTCGGACTGGCAGTCGTCCGGCCGGACCGCGGCGGCCCGCCCGAACATCTCGATGGCCTTCTCCGCCTTACCCTGCGCGAAGCAGTCCCGGGCGTAGAAGTAGTGGGCTTCGAAGAGGTCCGGGTCGAGCCGGATCGCCTCCTCGAAGCAGCGCTCCGCCGCCCCGTAATCCCCCTGGAGGGAAAGGGCGACGCCGCGGCTCACGTGGGCCTCCGCGAGCTCCGGATCCAGCTCCAGGGCCCGGCGGCTGGCCCGGTCCGCCTCGACGCGGTTCTCCTCGCTGCTGCCGCCGTACATGTAGAGCCAGGCGCAGCAGTCGGCCACGCCCGCGTGGGCCCGCGCGTAGTGCGGGTCGATGGCGATCGCCCGGCGGAACATCTCCAGCCCGAACTGGATCCCCCGCCGCCGGTACTGGAAGTAGAACCCGCGACCGCGCAGGTAGTAGTCGTAGGCCTGCACCTTCGTCGTGGGCGCCCGGCCGAGCGCCGAGCGCTCCTCGGGGCTGAGGGTGATCCGCATCCGGGAGCTGATCCGCCGCGCGATCTCGTCCTGGATCTCGAAGACGTCCTGGAGCTCCCGGTCGTAGCGGCGGGACCAGAGCGTGTAGCCGGTGGTCACGTCGATGAGCTCCGCGGTGACCCGGACGCGGTTTCCCGCCTTGCGGACGCTTCCCTCCAGCAGCGTGGCGACGCCGAGCCTCCGGCCGATCTCCCGGCTCCCCAGCCCGCTGCCGCCGAACGGGAACGAGGAGGTGCGGGAGACGACGCGCAGGTCCCGGATCCCGGAGAGGGCGATCAGGATCTCCTCCGCGATCCCGGAGCAGAAGTAGCCCTGATCCCGGTCGGGGCTCATGTCCTCGAAGGGCAGCACGGCGATGGAGGCCCCCTGGATGGGATGGTCCGCGCCGAGCTCGTTCCGCAGGGACTCCAGCTCGTTGCGCAGGTCCAGGGAGACCTGGAGCCGCTGCCGGAGGTCCTTCTCCAGGCAGTGCCGCAGGATCCGGTCGAGCTGCCGCGGCAGGGCGGGCTTGCGCGCCGTGACCGGCTCCGGTTCGTCCTTGAGGATCGCGGCCATCACGTCGGCGACCGTCTTCCCCCGGAAGGGGCGCTCCCCGGCCGCCATCTCGTAGAGGACGATCCCCAGCGAGAAGATGTCGGAACGCGGGTCCGCCTCGTCCCCCTGGATCTGCTCCGGGGACATGTAGGGGATCGTGCCGCAGATCCGCGCGCCGCTGGAGATCGGCTCCGTGCGCAGGTCCTCGCCGATCTCCGGAGGGCAGGGGCGCTGCTTGAGGGCCGCGATCCCGAAGTC
>JASFRI010000274.1:0-6013 GCA_050115015.1 Acidobacteriota bacterium | reverse complement strand
GCCGTCCAGCTCCGACAGCCGGTCCATGTGCTCGAGGATCGTCCCGAGCTGCTCGGCGAGAGGCGCCATCTCCTCCGGCCGCAGGTCCAGCTTCGCCAGGTTCGCGATCCGGCGTACCTCGTCGATGGAGATGCCCACTCGCGTCCTCCGCCGGCGGCATTATGAAGGAAGCGCACCGTGTGCTCAAGCGGATGCGGCAAGCAGCCCTTTCCCGGGAGACGCGGAGAACGTAGAGTAGCGGGCAGGAGAAGCCTATGCGCATCCTGCTGTTCGTCGGCGCCGCCGCCTTCCTCCTGGCCGGGCCGGCCACGCCCCGGGAGACGGTCCCGGAGCCGGGTTTCCCCTCCCTGGGGCTGGTCCGCGTCCGGGCGGAGACCCTCGTGCTCGGCGGTGGGGGAACCCATACCGTCGGACGCGACGAGGCGATCCTGGCGCCCGGAAAGACCGGTGTCCTGCGGCTGGAGGTTCCCCTGGACGGGGCCCGGGAGACGGTGAGCCTCCTGCTCCAGGTGGGATACGAGACCCTGCCAATCCAGGAGACGGACCTCCCGGGAAAGGACTACGCCGCCGCCCGGTTGCGGATCACGTCCACGGCCCGTGCCCTGGGGTCCGGGGAGACGGTGATGCGGAGCGGGGGAGGCGAGCTGGAACGGGCGGGGTCGCTGTTCCACGAGGCCTTCGTCTCCCCGGAGAGCGGCGAGCGCGTGGTGGTGAACCTCGACGTGGCGCCCTGGGTCCCGGAGGCACCACCGCTGGTCCCACGGGTCGAGGCCGCCCCCCGGCCGGTGCACTACCGCGTCTCCGTGTTCCGGCGGGACGCCGACGGCCTGGAGTTCCTCGGCACCCCGGTCCTCCACTCCCTTGTGGGCCGTGCGGTGTCCTACGGATTCGGCTTCACCCTGGCTCCCCGTCCCGGGGGGGCCGAGGCGCACGAGGAGCTGCGGCTGGAGGTGCGCTCGGTCGATCTGTCGGAGGGACAGCTCTCCGGCCTGGTCACCGTCAGCGGCGTGCTGCGGGAGACGGCGGTCGAGTCGTCCGCCGGGTGGGCGCTGGAGAACGGCCAGGAGACCCGGCTGACGCTGGAGCTCGGAGAGGTTGCCGGGGAGCCGGTGGGGGTGGTGCTCGCGCTGTCGGCGCGATTCTGAAGCTCCGCGACCGGGGCGGCCCGGCGGGGGAACCCGCCGGGCCAGGCCGCCGGCCTTCTCCAAGTATCTGATTATGAGGCGGATACCGCCCGTGCTCCAGAATTGACACCGACCCGGGGTTCGGGTAGGATCTTCGGGCACCTGCCGCCCCCGGCGCTGCCGCCGCGGGGCCGCCTGGAAACGACGCGCTCACCGTCATGCCGCGATCCATCCGGACCGGGTTCCTCGTCGCGCTCGCAGCCGTAATGGCCGCGATCCCGCCCGCGGTCTGCGGGGGCCCGGCCGAGACCGCGCTCGGGGGCATGGTCTCGGACCCGACGGGATCTCCCCTGGATGGCGTGGAACTGCTCCTCGGGCGCGCCGGCGCGTCCGTCCGCTCGGCGCAAAGCGACCCCTCCGGCCGCTACCGCTTCCAGGGGGTGACGCCGGGCACCTATCTGCTGCTGGCGACGAAGGTGGGGTACCGGGCGACCCTTGCCCAGGTGAACACCGTCACCGAGGGGAGCCTGGATCTGACGCTGCAGCTGCTCGGCGAGCCGCTGCCCGGCGGGGCCGCCGCGCCACCCCGACCGGAGGATGAGTCCTGGGCCCTGCGGCTTCCCGCGCGCGACGTGCTGCGCGAGACCGGCCCGGAACCGATCCTGGATACGGGGGGTGAGGATCCCGCCGGAGCCAGGACCGCGGAAAGCCGTCGCTTCAACGCCGAGGTGCAGCAGTGGTTCTCGATGGCGCTCGGCGCGGTCGAGTCCGAGGGGAACCCGCTCGACGAGGGCCGGGCGACGTCGTTCCACCTCGGGGGAGCCGCGGCGGAGGGAGTTGCCTGGTCGGTGGACGGCGGCGCGGCCCGCACCGCCGCCGCCTTCGACGCGGGAGCGCTCCGGGAGCTGGACGACGAGAACCGCCACGTGCTCGTGAACTTCAACGTGGACGCGGATCCCGACAACCGCGTGGACATCTCCGCCTGGTACGACCAGGCGGACCGCGTCTACCTGCCGGGGCTGGAGGCCGATGCGCTGGCCGGGCAGCGTCGTCGGGGCTGGGGTTACGGGGCCCGGTGGTCGGGCCGTGTGGGGACCACCTCCGACGTCGACGTGCACCTGGGTTACCGCAACGCGAACCTCGATGCGCTGGACTCGCGGAGCTTCCTGGCGACGGGGGGCGACCCGCTGGAGGACCAGTACTGGAGTGCCCTGGGCGCGTTCACGTTCAGCCCCGGGGCAGGTCACCAGGTCCGCCTGGGGGTGCGGGCCAGCTTCCGGGAGCACAACTCGGAGGAGATGCGGCTGGCGATGGACGGGGAGCTCCTCGGGCCGGACAGCCCGATCGGGACCGGACTCCGGGGATGGTCGGTGAACGTGTTCGGGAAGGAGTCCTACGAGATCATGGGCCCCCTGGCCCTCGACCTCGGCCTCGACCTGCATCATCTGGGCTTCGAGCAGCCGGTCTCGTACGTCCTCCCGCAGGCGGGGGTCACGTACCGCCCCGGGGAGGCCGACACGGTGCGGGCCGTCGTCATGGCCAAGTTCGCCGGGGGCAGCGATCCCCTGGGGGCGGATGCCGGCTCGGAGACGTCCCGTCTGGGGTACATGCTGGCCTGGGATCGTCAGCTCGGCGCCGACGTCGCCATCTCCGTCGCGGCGGCCATCAAGCCCTACGCACAGGAGCGTTTGCTGGCGGACGAGTACGTCGCGTTCGACCCGGCGACCCGGCAGCCCCTGTTCCTGTCGGACGGCAACGCCACCTCGCGGGAGATCAGCCTCCGGCTGGAGCGGCGCTTCGGGGGCTTGCAGGCCTCCGGGGGGGTGCGCTACGGCGAGGTGGAGGGGAGCTTCCTCAGCGCGCTGCCGAACGAGCTCCCGGTCCAGCGCCTGGGCCAGGATCAGGCGCGGTTCGTCTCCACGAGTCTTCGAACCGCCTACCTGCCGACGGGAACCCGGGTGGCGGTCGATTTCCAGCGCGTGGAGAATGACAACCTCAGCCTGACCGAGGAGACGGTGGCGCCGCTGACCTACAGCAGCCTCGAGGTCGTGCTCCAGCAGCAGATCTCGCGCCACCCGGGACGCGGCGCCTGGAGCCTCATGGTGGGCTATCAGGAACTCCTCAACGTCTCCGACGGGGAGAGCGGGGAGGAGGAGCTGGCCCAGCTGGGCGTTCCCGCGCAGCTCCGGCAGGTGCGCGGTGGGGTGTCGGTCCGCTTCTGATCCGCCGCGGTCCCCGCGGGTTCCATGTGGCCACCGGGGGCAATCCGGTTCGTTGGATTGGCGATCCAACTCACTGAATCCGGTGGGCTGGGGACCCCCGGAACCCGAGGGGAACTCCAACATTCTCCGGGTAGTTCCGTGCCCCCGGCTCTCGCCGGGACGCCGGTATGCCTCTTGCAGCGGGCCTGGATCTACGAGGCAGACCGTTGCCGGAGCCGTACCGCCGGCGACCGGAGGACCGGGATGGCGGCCGAGCCACGGCAGGCGCAGGGCCATGGCGTGCCCCCGGACGGCCCGTTGAGCCGTCTGCGGGCGCCTGCGCGCCCGTCCCGGCTGCGGCTCTCGGTGACGATCACCGTCTCCGGCCTGGCGTTCCTGCTGGGTTGTGCCGCCTTCCTCGGCCGCTGGACGCAGACCCACGGGGAAGCCGGGGCGCGGTGGACCGACACGCCGGACGGCGTCGCGCTGGTCTCCGTCGTGCCGGGGGGGGCCGCGGACCGGGCCGGCCTCCGGGCCGGGGACGTGCTGATCGCGCTGGGTGAGGAGCCCGCGGTCTCCGCGCTGCAGGCGGCGGACCGGCTGTGGCGGGCCGCGCCGGACGTACCGCTCCCCGTCCTGGTGCAGCGCGATGGGCTTCAGCGCGTCCTGGTCCTGGTCCCGGACCCGGGCCCCGAGGACCGGCACCTGTACGCCTACCTCTCCCTCGTCGGTCTGCTGGCACTCGTGCTCGGGACGGTGTTGACGCTGAAGGTCCCTCTCGGCGCCGTGCGGCTGCCCTACTACCTGCTGAGCCTGGCAGCCTTCGGGACCCTGGTGTTCTCGCATGCCGGACGCGGCGATCTCCTCGACTGGATCGTCTACTGGACGGACGGGCTGTCGCGTACCGTCCTCGTCCCGGCGTTCCTCCACTTCGCCGTGGCCTTCACCCGGCCGGACCTCTCCCGCAGGACACGCCGGACGGTCTGGCTGCTCTACGCCCCGGTGCCGTTCGTCCTCGGGATCGAGGCCTGGCTTCTGGGCGCGGAGGGGATCTACCGCTTCCGGGACCCGGTCGGGGTGCTGGACCGTCTGCATCGGTTCCAGATGGCCGCGGTGGCCCTCGGCCTGGCCGCGGGTATCCTGTTGTTCTCCGTCGCCTACCTGAGGGCCACCCGGGACCGGGTACGCTGGCCCCTCAAGTGGCTGTTCTGGGGCGGGGCGCTGGGCTTCGGGCCGTTCGTGGTGCTCTACCTGTTTCCGTCCGCCCTCGGTCTCCGCCTGCCCGGCTGGAGCGATCTCTCCGCGCTCACGCTACTCCTGGTGCCGTTGTGCTTCGCGTCCGCCGTGGCGCGCTACCGCCTGACGGACCTGGAGCTCTTCTTCAAGCGCGGGCTGGCGGGCGCCGCGCTGGCGGGATGCACCGTCGCCATCTACCTCGCCGCGGCGATCGTCTTCGGCCGGATGTTCCCGTCCGGCCCCACCGGCCTTCCCGAGGTGCTGGCGCTGCTCGTCGCCGCGGGGTTGCTGCCGCGCCTCCGGACCTTCATCCACTGGACCGTCGACCGGATCTTCTACCAGGACCGCTACGATCACCGAAGGACCCTGCAGGAGTTTGGTCGTGAGCTGAACCGGGAGCGCGAGCTGGAGCGCCTGGTGGAGAAGCTCGTCCGCCGGGTGTCCCGTACCCTCGGCGTCGACCGGGTCGTCGTCCTGGTCGCCGACGACGCGGGCGGCTGTCGCGAGCCGGCGGGAACGGACGATGCCCTGTCCCTTCCCCTGGACTCGCCGCTGGCGGTCGGCCTGGAGCGCGGGGGCTTCCTGGACCTCGAGGACCTTCGCGAGCCCCGGGCGGACGCGCCTCCCGCCGGGCTCTTCGAGGAGGCCGGGCTCCGGCATCTGGTGCCGTTGACCGTCCAGGGACACCTCGTGGGCGTGCTGGCGCTCGGCACACGGCGCGATCGCTCGCCCCTCAACACCGAGGATCGGGAGCTTCTCGAGGCCGTCGCCCGTCACGCCGCCGTGGCCGTGGAGGGGGCCAGGCTGTTCGAGGCCATGCAGCGCCGGGCCCGCGAGATCGAGCGCCTGAAGGACTTCAACGAGGCGATCCTGGAGAGCAGCCAGGTGGGCGTGCTGGTGGTGGACGAGAACGAGAGGGTCACGGGCTGGAACCGCTCCCTCTACCGCCTCACCGGGCGTGGTCGCCAGGAGGCCCTGGGCCGTCCACTCGCGGAGGTGCTCGACAGCGAGCTGCTCCCGGTGCTCCGCGCGGGTTTCGCGGCGGCGGGGGAACGGGGCACGCGTCGCTACCGGCAGTATCTCCCCGGCGTCGACGGCGAGCCCTCGCGGCTCGTCAACCTCGGCTTCTCCCGTCTGCGGGCTGCCGGGGGTGAGATGAGCTGGGTGGTCACCTTCGACGACGTCACGGAGGGCGTGCGACGGGAGCAGATCCTGGCGCAGCAGGAGCGGCTGGCCTCCGTCGGCCTGCTGGCCTCGGGCGTCGCCCACGAGGTGAACACCCCGCTGACGGGCATCTCGTCCTACGCCCAGATGCTCCTGGACGAGACGGACGCGTCGGACCCACGCTATCCCCTTCTGCAGCAGATCGAGAAGCAGACCTTCCGGGCGTCCGATATTGCCAGACGCCTGCTCAACCTCTCCCGGCCGGACCACCAGGGCTTCGTGGACGTG
>JASFRI010000273.1:0-6017 GCA_050115015.1 Acidobacteriota bacterium | reverse complement strand
AACCCCGACCAGGAGGACGCGGACGAGGACGGCGTGGGGGACTTCTGCGACTCCTGCCCGTTCGACGCGAACGCGGACCAGATGGATGCGGACGACGATGGGCTGGGGGATCCCTGCGATCCCTGCCCCGACGATCCGACCAACTCGGACGTCGACGGGGACGGTGCCTGCGACGGTGAGGACAACTGCGTCGAGATCGCCAACGCGGGCCAGGACGACCGGGACGGCGACGGCGCCGGCGACGCCTGCGACGAGACCTTCGACCCCTGGGTCGCCAGCGTCGATGCGGAGAAGGCGTCGGGGCCGGCGGGGGCGAACCTGGAGATGCTCCTGGTTCTCCAGAACCGCTCGGATGGGGCCCGCAGGGCGAAGCTGACGCTGGTCTTCCGGGACAAGGAGGGGAAGGAGACGGCGGTGCCCGCCGCCAAGAGCTGCCTGCCCGAGGAGCCCTGGGAGGTCGAGGTGCCCTCCGGGGAGCGCACGTCGCGGAAGTGCGCCGCGGCGATCCCCGCGGGCGCCGAGAAGGGGGCGGCGAAGTTCGTCCTGAAGATCCAGGACGCGGCCGACGAGAAGGTGAAGCTCGAGTCGGAGCTGAAGGTGACGGTGCGCTAGGGCGCTCGACGATGTCTCGATCGGCTGGAATCCACGCGCCGGGCCCGCACCGCGGGTCCGGCGTTTTGCTTTCACGCCCCGGGACGAACCCGCCGGATCGCGCGCGCGGACGCCCCCGGAAGGAGAGCCCATGTACGGAAAGCTGAAGGAGCATCTGACCTCGGAGCTGGCCGCGATCCGGGATGCCGGGCTGTTCAAGGAGGAGCGGGTGCTCGACACGCCCCAGGGGGCGGCGATCGAGGTCCGCGGCCGGAAGGTCCTCAACTTCTGCGCCAATAACTACCTGGGGCTGTCGAGCCACCCCCGGGTGCTGGAGGCGGCGCATGCGGCGCTGGATCGCTGGGGATACGGCCTGTCCTCGGTCCGCTTCATCTGCGGGACGCAGGGCGTTCACAAGGAGCTGGAGGGAAAGATCGCCGCGTTCCTGGGCTTCGACGACGCCATCCTCTACGTGGCCTGCTTCGACGCGAACGGGGGGGTGTTCGAGCCCTTCCTGGGTGCCGAGAGCGCGGTGATCACCGACGCGCTGAACCACGCCTCGATCATCGACGGGATCCGGCTCACCAAGGCGAAGCGCCTGATCTACCGGCACGCGGACATGGAGGACCTGGAGTCCAAGCTGAATGAGGCCGCCGATGCCCGCTTCCGGATGGTGGTGACCGACGGTGTGTTCTCCATGGACGGCGACGTGGCCCGGCTGCCCGAGATCTGCGACCTCGCCGAGCGCCACGAGGCCCTGGTCCTGGTGGACGACTCCCATGCCACCGGATTCATGGGGAGGACGGGGCGCGGCACGCCGGAGCACTGCGGGGTCGAGGGGCGGGTGGACGTGCTGACCAGCACGCTGGGCAAGGCGCTGGGCGGCGCGTCCGGCGGCTTCGTCGCGGCCCACGGCGAGATGGTCGACCTGCTGCGCCAGCGCTCCCGCCCCTACCTGTTCAGCAACACGCTCTCACCGGTGGTGGCCGGGGCCTCGCTGGCGGTCATCGAGCTGCTGTCCGGCACCACCGAGCTACGGGACCGGCTCATGTCGCTCACCCGCCGCTTCCGCGACGGCATGAGCGCCGCGGGATTCGAGATCCGTCCCGGGGAGCACCCGATCGTGCCGATCATGCTCTACGAGGCGAAGCTCGCCCAGGGAATGGCCCAGGATCTCCTGGAGGAGGGGATCTACGTGATCGGGTTCTCCTACCCGGTGGTCCCCAAGGGGCAGGCCCGGATCCGCGTACAGGTCTCCGCCGCGCACGACGAGGCGAAGATCGACCGGGCCATCGAGGCGTTCCGCAAGGTCGGCCGCAAGCACGGCGTCGTGGAGGGCTGAGCGGGAGGGAATCGCGGTTGGTGCCTCGGGGCGGAGTTGAACCACCGACACCCTGATTTTCAGTCAGGTGCTCTACCAGCTGAGCTACCGAGGCACGCCAGGCGGAGTCTAGCAGAGCCCCCGGGGGGGATCAACGAGATGGGGCGCCGGGCCCGGCCCGGCGCCCCGGTTCGCGTCAGTGGGTGGGGGAGGGGGAGCGGCGCCGGTCGTTCCCGGAGGTGTTGCGCGGGCGGGAGTCCTTCCCGCCGCCCGCGGCGGCCACCTCGGCCTTGTCCGCGGTCTCGGCGCTCTTCTTCTGATCCTCCGGCACCAGCCCCAGCTTCTCGCGCACCTTGCGCTCGACCTCGTCCCGCACATCGGCGTTCTCCCGCAGGAACTGCAGGGTGTTCTGCCGTCCCTGCCCGATCCGGAGGTCGCCGTACGAGTACCACGCCCCGCTCTTCTGCAGCAGCTTCTGCTCCAGGCCCAGGTCCAGGATGTCCCCCTCCCGGGAGATCCCCTGGCCGTAGAGGATGTCGAACTCCGCCTTGCGGAAGGGGGGGGCCATCTTGTTCTTGACGATCTTCGCCCGGGTCCGGTTGCCCACCACCTCCTCACCGTCCTTGATCGCGGCGATCCGGCGGATGTCGATCCGCACCGACGAGTAGAACTTCAGCGCGCGCCCGCCGGGGGTGGTCTCCGGGTTGCCGAACATGACCCCGATCTTCTCGCGGATCTGGTTGATGAAGATGAGGCACGTCTGGGACTTCGAGACGATGCCGGTCAGCTTCCGGAGGGCCTGGCTCATGAGCCGGGCCTGCAGGCCGACGTGGCTGTCGCCCATCTCGCCGTCCAGCTCGGCCCGGGGCACGAGGGCCGCGACCGAGTCGACCACGACGACGTCCAGCGCGCCCGAGCGCACGAGCATCTCGGCGATCTCCAGGGCCTGCTCGCCGCTGTCGGGCTGGGAGATGAGCAGGTCGTCGACGTTCACGCCGAGCTTCCGCGAGTACTCGGGATCCACCGCGTGCTCGACGTCCACGAAGGCGGCCATCCCGCCCGCCCGCTGCGCCTCGGCGACCACGTGAAGCGCCAGCGTGGTCTTGCCGGACGACTCCGGGCCGAACACCTCGACCACGCGGCCTCGAGGCACGCCGCCGATCCCGAGCGCCGCGTCCAGCGTCAGGGACGTCGTCGAGATGGCCGGGACCTCGAGGGTCCGCTGGCTCCCGAGGCGCATGATGGAACCCTTGCCGAACTGGCGCTCGATCTGCGAGACGGCGATCTCCATCGCCTTCCTGCGTTCGTCCTTTTCCAGGGCCATTCGATCTCCTGCTTTCCCCCGGGGGGGGCGATTGTGGCCGGCGGAGGCTCCCGCCGGTGTCTGGATTTCGAGAGTGCCGCGCTGCAGGCAAAGCGTATGTTAGGCGAAAATACCCTTCCGAGTCAATGCCTGTCCGCATCTTTGACACTTCCGGGAAACGGGTGCTATATTCGCGAAGACCTGTGGCTTCCGCCCTCCGCGGCTCGCGCGGGGGCGCGGAGACGGTGTTCCGAGCGCTTCCTGGATCGCCGTGCCCAACACCAACCTGGCCCATGCGCGTCCTTGCTTCCGGGGGGAAAAGGCGCGCCCGGGAGAGACGCCTTGCGCCTGCACCCACACCTTCGCCCCGCCGGCACCCTGATCCTGTCGCTGACCCTGCTCGCCTGTGCCCACCGCGGTCCGGCCCCGTCCCCGACGCCGGAGGCCGCGCCGGCCGCCGCGGAGGGGGAGGCCGTCCCCGCCGCCGCTCCGACGGCGGACGAGGTGGAGGCGGCCATCACGCGCTCCGAGGAGGCCTACCTGTCGGGCCTGGACGACTACCGCGAGGGCCGCTACGAGGAGGCCCGGGTCCACTTCGAGGAGTGTCTGCGCATTTTGGCGGAGGCGGACCCGACCTTCGACGGGGATTCCCGGCTGGGGACCGCCTACCGGGATCACTGGGAGAACATCCAGGACCTCGAGGCGCAGCGGGTGGAGGGGGAGATCACCGCCGGAGCCCGGGGCGAGGTCGGCACCCCGCGCGACGAGCTCGTGGACGTCAGCCCGGAGCTGCCGCCCGACGAGGAGGCCCACGAGCGCGGCCACGCCGAGCAGGCCTCGGCGGAGGTCACCTACGACATCCCCATGGTCCTCAACGACCGCGTGCTGGCCTTCGCGGACCTCTACCAGGGGGCCTGGCGGAAGCAGTTCGAGGCCGGCTTCCGCCGCTCCGGCCGCTACGTGGACATGATCCGCCGGGTCTTCGCCGAGGAGGGCCTCCCCCAGGATCTCGCGTACATGGCGCACGTGGAGTCGTCCTTCAAGCCCCGGGCGCTGTCCCGGGTGCGGGCCTACGGGCTGTGGCAGTTCATGGCGGCGACGGGCCGCAACTACGGCCTGCACCGTGACTACTGGGTGGACGAGCGCGCCGATCCCGAGAAGGCCACGCGGGCGGCCGCCCGGTATCTCAAGTTCCTCCACGGGATGTTCGGGGACTGGCACCTGGCCATGGCCGCGTACAACGCCGGCGAGAACAAGATCCAGCGGGCCCTCGATCGGAGCGGGAAGGACGACTTCTGGGAGATCGCCCGCACCCGGCACATCCTGCGGGAGACGAAGAACTTCGTGCCGGCGATCCTGGCCGCGGTGCTGATCTACAAATCCCCGGAGGAGTACGGGTTCGATCCCTCCCTGCGGGAGGAGCCCCTGGAGTTCGACGTCCTCCCCGTGGATCTCCAGACCGACCTCAACGTCCTGGCGGAATGTGCCGGGGTGTCCCGGGAGGATCTGCGCGACCTGAACCCGGAGCTCCGCCGGAACGCGACGCCCCCGGACGATGCTGACTACCGGCTCCGGGTCCCGGCGGGGACCGGCCCCTCGGCGGAGGCACGGCTTGCCGCCATCCCGCCGGAGGAGCGCATCCGGCAGGTGATCCACGTGGTGCGGAACGGAGAGACCCTCACCCACCTGGCCCGGAAGTACGGGACGTCGGTCGCGGCGATCCAGTCCGCGAACCGCATCCGCAACCCGCGTCGCATCCGCGCCGGCAGCACGCTGGTGATCCCGCTGTCCGGCGGCGCCTCCCCCGCGGTCCGGGCCGCCGCCGAGGTGGACGCATCCAGCGGGCTGCGCATCCACACGGTGCGCCGGGGGGAGAACCCCTACGTCATCGCCCGTGCCTACGGGGTGCGCCTCGACAGCCTCCTGGCCTGGAACGGCCTCAACAAGGGCTCCCTCATCCATCCGGGGGCCAAGCTCTACGTGGAGGATCCCGGAGCGCGGGCGGCCGGAACGGCGACGGCCCGGGCGGCGAGCGGATCCACGGCGGGGAGCGCGGTGCACGTCGTGCGCCGCGGCGACACGCCGGGAGGGATCGCGCGGAGCTACGGGATCCGGCTCGACGACCTGCTGGCCTGGAACGGCCTGGGGCGTAGCTCCGTGATCTACCCCGGCCAGCGCCTCGTGGTGGGGGAGGCGGGGGACGCCGTGGCGGACAGCGGCGACGACCCGCTGGTGTACGTCGTGCGGCGCGGGGACACCCTCTACGACATCTCCAGGGCCCACTCGGTCACCGTCGCCGACCTGTGCCGCTGGAACCGCATCTCCTCCCGGACGGTCCTGCACCCCGGCGACCGCCTGGAGATCCACGGGCAGTGAGCGGGGGCCGCGGACGGCGCCACCGGGGCATGTGAAGCTCTTCTCAATCTCGCCTTTCCTGTAACCGCAGATAAGACAGCCGCTTGCGACGTGCCGGTCGGTCCGCGGCGTTGCCGGGCCTTCGGGGCTCTGGTAGGATGTCCGACCAGGCAGCGGGCCCGACGGCCCACCCCGACGACTCCGTAACAGGCCCCGGAACCCCCCGGGAGAACAGCGCATGGATGCCGAACGCCGTCACTTCATCCTCCGCAGGCTGCACTCGCTGACGGGGATCGTCCCCGTGGGCGCGTTCCTCCTCGAGCACTTCTACACGAACGCCTACGCCATCAAGGGAGAGCGGCTGTTCACCGAGAAGGTGGTCGAGCTGAACCAGCTGCCCTACCTCTACGTGATCGAGATCGGGCTGATCGGCCTGCCGATCCTCTT
>JASFRI010000272.1:0-6022 GCA_050115015.1 Acidobacteriota bacterium | reverse complement strand
CTCCGCGTGCCTGGTCGCCGCCCGGGCGACTGGACTCCGCGCGCCGGGCCGCCGACCGGTACGACGGACGGCCGCGGGCCTAGCCGCCGCCCGCCTCGTGCCGGCGCCGAAACCACTCCGCCAGCTTCGCCAGCGCCTGGGCCCGGTGGCTGCGGTGGTCCTTCTCCTCCGGAGGCAGTTCCCCGAACGTCCTCTCCTCGCCTGCCGGCACGAACACGGGGTCGTAGCCGAAGCCGCCGCCCCCCCGCGGTGTCCGGGAGATCTGCCCCTCGCAGATCCCATCGAGGATCGCCTCCACCTTCCCGTCCCGGGCCAGGGCGAGGACGCAGACGAACCGGGCGGTCCGCTGCGCCTCGGGCACGTCCGCCAGCCGCTCCAGCAGCAGCCGGGCGCGGCCGGCGTCGTCCAGATCGGGATGCTCGGACTCCCCGTAGCGTGCGGAGTGAACGCCGGGCTCGCCGTCGAGGGCGTCCACGGCGAGGCCGGAGTCGTCCGCCAGGACCCAGCCGTCCAGCTTCCGGCTGAGGGCCTCCGCCTTGAGGCGGGCGTTGGCCTGGAAGGTGGCGCCGGTCTCCTCGACGTCCGGCATGCCGCCCGCCGGCAGCACGGCGTGGAGTCCGCCGGGCAGGGCGTCGAGGACGCGGTTCACCTCGCGGATCTTGCCGGGGTTCCGGGTGGCGAGGTGGAGCGCGATCATCGCGGCGACGGGGCGGTCAGCGGACGGTGGCGGTCCGCGGCTTCATGAGCTTCGCGAGCCCGTCCCCCAGCACCTCCCGCTGCAGCTCGAGCAGGCGGTCGATGCCGGCGTCGGCGAGACCCAGGAGCTGGTCCAGCGTTGCGCGGGGGAAGGGGTCCGCCTCGGCGGTCCCCTGCACCTCCACGTACGCGCCGGCGCCGGTGCGCACGACGTTCATGTCGACGTCCGCGGCGGAGTCCTCGTCGTAGGCCAGGTCCAGCAGCGCCTTCCCGCCGACGATCCCCACGGAGGTCGCGGCGACCTGGTCGGTCAAGAACGGGGCGTTGACCCAGCCCTTCTCGTACATCTTGTGGCCGCACAGCGCCAGGGCGACGAAGGCGCCGGTGATCGCCGCGGTGCGGGTGCCGCCGTCCGCCTGGATGACGTCGCAGTCGAGCCAGACGGTGCGCTCCCCCAGCCGCACGGTGTCGACCACCGCCCGCAGGGAGCGTCCGATGAGGCGCTGGATCTCCTGAGTGCGGCCCGAGGGCTTGCCCCGGGAGGACTCGCGCATGACCCGGTCGGTGGTGGCGCGGGGGAGCATGCCGTACTCGGCGGTGACCCAGCCGCGCTTCTGCTCCCGCAGCCACGGCGGCACGCGGTGCTCGACGCTGGCAGTGCAGATGACGCGGGTGTCCCCCACCTCGATGAGGACGGAGCCCTCCGCGTGCTTGTTGAAGCCTGGGGTCATGCGGACGGGGCGCAGATCGTCCGCCTGGCGGCCATCCTTTCTCACGTCGATCTCCTCGCGCGCGGGATGCCAGGGTGCATGGTTCATGGCGTCCGGCGTGGGTTTGCGTGCAGGAAAATGTCCCCGCACTATAGCGCATCAGGTCCGCGCGGGCCACACCGGCAGCGCGACGCGCTCGAGACGCTCGATCGGGCCGGTCAGGAAGCGCTCCCCCACCTCCCGGAAGCGCTCGCCGGGGTCGGTGACGAAGAAGTGCTCCCCGGGGCGCCGCACCCGGCCCATGGCCTGGAGATCCTGTTCCTGGAGGACGCCGACGGTCTCCTCCGCGGCGGCCTCGGCGGAGTCCACCAGCGTGACTCCCGGCCCCATGGTGCCGGCGATCACGTCCCGCAGGAGCGGGTAGTGGGTGCAGCCGAGCACCAGCGTGTCGACGTTGGCGCGGCGCACCTCGGAGAGGTAGGCGTCGGCGACCATCTGCGGGACGCCGCCGTCGGTCCAGCCCTCCTCGGCGAGGGGCACGAACATCGGGCAGGCCTGCTGCACGACGGTGCAGCCCAGGCGCAGCGCCTTCAGCCGGCGCGCGTAGGCGCCGGAGCGGATCGTGGCGGCGGTGCCGATGACGCCGATGCGGCCGTTGCGGGTGAGGCGGGCGGCGGCGCGGGCTCCGGGCTCGAGCACGCCGACCACCGGCAGCGGCAGGGCGTCGGCCAGGGCGTCCAGGGCGATGGTGGAGACGGTGTTGCAGGCGACGACGATCGCCTTGACGTCCTTCTCCATCAGGAACGCCGTGGCCTCCCGGGCGTAGCGCAGCACGGTCTCGTCGGAGCGGGTGCCGTAGGGGACGCGGGCGGTGTCGCCGAGGTAGAGCAGCGGCTCGCCGGGCAGCTTGCGGCGCAGCGCGGCGAGGACGGTGAGCCCGCCGACGCCGGAGTCGAAGACGGCCAGAGGGCGCGTGTCGCTCATACGGGTCCGACCATGTCGCCGGAGTCCTCCTCGGTGCCCTTTTCCGGAAGCGGCGTCGGCTCCTCCTGCACCCAGCGATCGTACGGCGGGGCCGCGCCCAGGGGCTGCGTGGGCGCGCCCATCGACCCCCAGTCTACCCGTTTCAGGTCGGCGGCGAGGGGCCGGGTGAGGTCGACGTGCCCCGCCAGGGTCTCCACCTCCTCCCCCTCCACCAGGAAGCGCACCCGGGACAGGCCGGGGAAGTTGTAGGCGACGGTGTTCACGATGGCGTAGACGGCCGTGAGCTCCGCGGCGCTGCCGTGGGGGATGGCGGTGGCCTCGCTGCCGAGGTCGACCACGGCGGTGCCGTCGGGGAGGATGAAGATCGCCAGCAGCCGCGTGCGGGCCGGAAAGGCGGCCACGGCGCCGGCGTCCTCCTCGTTGGGACCCAGCAGGACCTCCGAGACCGCCTGCTTCACCTGGCTAGTGACGGTGGCGGTCAGGAAGATCACGCGCTCCTCGGGAACCAGCAGGTCCCCCTCCTCCGCGGGGAAGAACAGCAGGACGGTCCGCTCGTTGATCTGGGAGAGCAGCCCCTCGGCCTCTTCCTCGGTGCTCTCCTCGGGGACCGGCAACGCCTCCGCATCCGGCCCGAGCTCGGACTCGCCACCGCCGCAGCCCACCACGAGCAGGACGGCGAGCAGTGCGGCCGCCCCGCGTGGCGTCACGACCCGCCCCGTCCGTCGCTGGTGACTGGACGGTCCGCCAGGCCGATGCGCGCCTCGTAGCTGCGCTTGTACTCCTCCACCCCCAGCGCGATGGCCTCGGCGATGCGCTCGCGGAACGGGTCGGTGCGCAGCTCCGTCTCCTCCTTCGGGTTTGAGATGAACGCCACCTCGACGAGGACCGCCGCCATCTGCAGCCCCATCAGCACGCGAAAGGGAGCCTGCTTGACGCCGCGGTCCCGGGTGTCCAGCAGGGAGTTGAGCTCGCGCTGCACGGTCTCGGCAAGCTGCGCTGATTCGATGCGGAACTCGGACTGGGCCATGTCCCAGAGGACGACGGAGAGATCGTCCCCCGCCGGCCCGCCGTCGCCGCCGCCGTGGGAGAGGTTCTCGGCCATGGCGACGCTCTCGGACGCGGGGTCGCTGGCCTCCCGGGCCAGGTAGTAGGTCTCGGCGCCGGAGGCGCTGCGGCCCCGGGAGGCGTTCGCGTGGATGCTGACGAAGAGGTCGCCGCCGCGGTTGTTGGCGATCCCGGCGCGCTCGTCGAGGGCGATGAGCTGGTCCGACTCCCGGGTGAGCACCACCGCGACGCCGAGGCTGCGGCGCAGCAGCCGCGCCACACGCCGGGCGATGTCCAGCACCACCTCCTTCTCCGCCAGGCCGGTGGGGCCCCGGGCGCCCATCTCGCTGCCGCCGTGGCCGGGGTCGATCACGATGGTGCGGATGCCCCGGGTGCCGGGGCCGGGCAGGCGCCCCGTCCAGGGCTCGTCGGCCACCTGGGGGCCGCCGGCGCGGTCGAAGTCGACCACGATCCGGAACGGGTCGGAGAGCTGCGACACGCGGCCGTCGGTGTAGCCGTCCCCCGCCTCGAACCAGAACGTGCCGCCCAGCGCGGTGGACGACTCGTCGTACCAGGCCGCGCGGACCTCGTCCCCGTCGATCGGGCGCGGCAGGCCGGTGACGCTGAGCGGCACGTCGCGCACCCGGATGCGGACGCCGTCGGGGCCGGCCTCGTGCTCGAAGGGGATGGCGTGCGTGAACTCCAGCACCGCGCGGGTGCCGAGGGCGTCCCGGCTGGTGCGCAGCTCGACGTTCACCGGGGGCATGTCGCCGACCACGAACGCGCGACCCGTCCGGCGGATGGCCCGGGGGTAGAGCGGCGCGATGACCTTGGTCAGGAAGTCGGGTCCGACCCAGGGGCGATCCTCCTCGACGCGGTTGGGGTGATCGAGGCCGTAGATCTTCCCCTCCGCCGAGACCAGGGACTCCCGGCCGGACAGGACGATCCGGAGGTTCCGGACCTCCATGACGTAGTTGCCGCTGCCCCGGTCCTCCCGGATCGTGCCGCCGAGGGCGGCGGCGATGTCGTCGGCGGCGAGGTAGTCGACACCGTCCCAGGTCCGGGAGTCGATGGGATGGACGCTGCCGGCCTCCTCGATGGACCAGCGCGCGGCGCCCAGGGCGGCGGCGGCCGCCAGGAGGACGACGGCGACGGCGGCCGGGAGACGGCGATGCATGGCTGAAGCCGGGCGGGGCGTGCGGTTTCTCACCAGGTGTCCTGCACCTCGCGGGCGGGCCGGGAGGCATCCGTCCATCCCCCCGGGCGGGCCAGTCTACCAGAGCGGCCGGCGGCACGGGAGCCGGCCGGGAGCCCCCGGTTTGCCACTAGCGCAGCTCGAGGGGCTTGTCGTCGGGCTGCACGCGGCGGAGGATCGCCCGGAGCATCTCGCGCCGGGACGTCCGCTTCTCGTGGTTGACCTCGGCGGAGAGAAACCCCACCAGGTCGTCGAGCTGCTCGTCGGTGCAGCGCATCACCATGCCGTCCGGCGTCTCCCGCGCCGCGTCAACGACCTCCCGCGTCGGCTGGTCGAGGATGTCGATCTTCTGGATGGCGCGGTGCTCCATGCCGGTCAGGAGGATCTCGACCCGCGGCGGCTCCGGCGCCGACCGGGAGCGCGGGGTGAGGTCCCAGGGCGTCCCCTTCCAGTGGGTGACGATGCCGTTGTCGCCGCACTCCGGGCAGACCCAGCGGATCTGCGCCGGAACCTCCGTGAGCATGACGTCGATGCGGCCGGAGCAGGCCTTGTGCCCGGGGCGCCGCCGGCAGCGGGTCTTCGTGGAGATGAGCCTGCCGGGCGTCGCGGTGGTGGCATTCCCGATGATCTGGGCGAGAAACTTGCGGATCCGCAGGGCGGGGCCGGTGAGCTCCTCGCCGGGCTCGGGGTCCGTGAACTGGCGCATGTCCGCAATGAAGGTCTCGGTCACGGATCGATCTCCCTCATGTCGTTCTTGTCGGTTTGCCGTCGCATCCGGGAACGGGCCTCGAGGGCTCGGGGCACGGCGGGGCGAGCCCGGGGACGGCGGCACCCGGCCCGGTGGCCGGTCGGTGCGCACCTCCACATTATTATGTACAAGGGCCGGGTTCGCTTCCACCCGGAGGCGGGTTGGCCCACGCTGGAAAATCGCCGGGCCGGCACGCATACTGGGGTGAACGTCCCCTTGGGAGGAGCATGGCGCGGGAGATCCGGGTGGGAATCGCCGATCGCCACGAGCTGTTCCGCGTGGCGCTGGCCCATCTGCTGTCCGACCAGGACGGCTTCCGGGTGATCGGGGAGGCGGAGGACGGCCCCGCCGCGGTGCAGCTCGCGGTCGGCGGGGACCCCGACGTGCTGCTGCTGGACCCGGATCTGCCGCTGGCAGCGGGCCTGGAGACGATCCGGAAGCTGCGGGAGGCCCGGCCGCACACCGAGATCGTGGTCCTCACGGACCTCCAGGGGGAGGAGCCGCAGCGCCGCGCCTTCGAGGCGGGGGTGCGCGGCTACCTGCTGAAGGACGGCAGCCTGCGGCAGGTGCTGGACGCCGTCCGCGCCGCCGCCCAGGGGGAGTATTTCCTGGCGGGACGGCCCGGCGAGGAGCTGATCGCCGACT
>JASFRI010000271.1:0-6029 GCA_050115015.1 Acidobacteriota bacterium | reverse complement strand
GGAACGAAGCAGACGGCACTACGCCGCCGCAACCCGAAGGGCACGAGGCGCTTGCGGGAAGCCGGGGGGCGCGGCCGCGGCGGTCCCACCGGGTCGGGTCGATGGCTGACCTCGGGCGCCGACCTCCTCGCAAACGGCGCGCGGGCCGCGGAGTTTTTCAGCAGCCTGCTAGGGGCGCGGTCGCCGGGCCTCGAACAGTAGCAGCGTCCCCGCCGCCAGGACGTTGAGGGACTCCACGCGCCGCTCCAGGGGAACGGTCACCCGGAGGTCGGCGCGGGCGAGGACCTCCGGTGAAAGCCCGGCGCCCTCCCCACCCATCACCAGGACGAACGGTACGCGCCAGTCCACCTCGCGGTAGGAGCGACCGTCCCGGGCCACCGCGGCCAGGCGCCGGAACCCGCGACGGGTCGCCTCCTCCAGCACGCCGATCGGATCGATGCCGCGGAGCACCGGTAGATGGAACACCGCTCCCGCGGAGGCGCGCACCGCCTTCGGCGACCAGGCGTCCGCGCAGCTTCCATCGGCGAGCGCGGCCGCCACCCCGGCGGCAGCCGCCACCCGGACGAGTCCGCCCAGGTTGCCGGGATCCTGGATGCCGCAAAGCAGGAGCAGGCCCTCGCGCGCTCCCGCGGCGAAGGCGCCGGGAAGATCCTCCGCCGCCGCAGGAACCCGCAGGAGGACTCCCTGGTGGTGCTTCATCCCGGTGATTCCCGCGATCACCTCGTCGGTGACGGGCACCACCGAGGCCACCCGGGCCCGGAGCCGGCCCGCGAGGGTACGGCCGCGGTCGGTCCGCTCCAGCCGGGGCGAGACGAGCGCGAGGTCGGGGCCGGCATCGCGCCGCAGGGACTCCTCGCCGAGGCGCACGCCCTCCGCGACGAACGCCCGGGCGCGATCCCGCGCCTGGCGATCCTCGTGGAGCTCCCGTAGAGCGAGGACCAGGGGGTTCCGGCGGCTCCGGATCGGGTCGGGAGGAGGTGAGGTGCGCGGCATCACTGCCGTTATAATGGAGTTCGCCATGCCGCGAAACCCCCTGATCCTGTCGATGGACGACGGCTCCCCGGCGCTGGATCGCGCCGCGGGGCTGCTGCGTGCCGGCGGCCTGGTGGCGCTGCCGACGGAGACGTTCTACGGTCTCGCGGTCGACCCGCGCAGCCCGTCCGCGGTGCGGCGGCTGCTGGAGCTGAAGGGATACGGCGAGGGGCGATCGCTGCTGCTGCTGGCCGCGGACCGGGAGCAGGTCTCCGCCCTCGCCCGGCTGGACGAGGAGCCGTGGGCCCTGCGGCTGGCGGAGGCGTTCTGGCCGGGTCCGCTGACCCTGGTCCTGGCTCTGCGCCGCGACCTGCCGGCCTGTCCCCGGGGCACGGTCGCCGTACGGATCCCCGGACGCACCGCCGCGCGTCAGGTGGCCGCCGCCCTGGGACATGCGCTGACGGGGACGAGCGCCAACCACCGAGGTCGGCCTGCGGCGTCCACCGCGGCCGACGTGGTCGCCGGCCTCGGGGCGGCGGTCGACCTCGTGCTCGACGGTGGCCCGGCTCCCGGTGGCGTCCCCTCGACCATCGTCGACCCGTCGGGGCCGCGTCCGGCCTTGATCCGGGCGGGACGGATTCCCACGGCGGAGGTGGAGGCCGTCCTGGGCTGTCGCCTCAGGGTTCCCGGAGGCGGACGTCCTTCAGAGCCCGGAAGTCCGCGGTCGGATCGAGCTCGAGTCCGGTGACGCGTCCGCGGACCACGGCGATGTTGTCGCGATGCCACAGCGACACGTAGGGAAGGTCCTCGGCCAGAATGCGCTGGATCTCGGCGTAGACGGGACGGCGCTCGTCCTCGCGGTCGCGGACCAGCCCCTCCTCGAGGAGGGCGTCGACCCGGGGGTTGCGGTAGCCGCCGCGGTTGAGACCGTCCGGCGGCACGTACCCCGACCCGAACCGCAGACGGTAGACGTCTGGATCGAGGATCTCCGTCCACGTGAGAGAGTACATCTCGAAGCGGCCATGGACGATGTCATCGTAGAACGTGGACCATTCCGCCGAGCGGATCTCCACGCTCACGCCCACGCGCCGGAGCTGCTCCTGGATGACCTGAGCCTGCTGGTTGGCCAGCTCGGACGTGGAGGTCTTGTAGACCAGCTGGAGGCGCGGCCCGCCCTCCGGGGGCTCGCGGTAGCCCGCCGCGTCGAGGAGGGCCCGGGCGGCCTGGGGAGCGTAGGGGGGGGCTTCCGTCGGCAGGTAGGCCCAGTTCTCGGGCGGGAGCAGGCCGGTTGCCGGCCGGGCCCGGCCTCGCAGGAGGTGACGTATGATCGCTTCCCGGTCGATGGCCTGCGCGATGGCCCGCCGTACGCGGAGGTCGTCGAGGGGTGCGTGGCGGAGGTTGAAGCCCAGATACGCGTACGCGTTCCCGGGGGAGGTGACCACGCGCAGGCCGGCCGTCGAGACGAGGTGGTCCACCAGGTCCGGGGGCAGGTCGTTGATGGCCAGGTCGAGGCTCCCCTTGGTGAGCTCCAGCGAGCGGGTCGTCTCGTTGGGGAGGATCTTGAGGAGGATGGAGGCGGTGGCGGGGGGGCCCTCGTGATAGTGAGGGTTGGCCTCCACGAGGACCTCGCGATCGGGAAGGGCCCGGACCAGGCGATAGGGGCCGGCACCCACCGGGGGCTCTGGCAGGGTCTCGAGCGCGGCCTGCCGGGCGGGGAGGATGCCGAGGTTCAGGTTCGCCAGGAGCGGGGCGAAGGGGGCGGCCAGCTCGATCTCGATCTCCCGGTCGGAGAGCACCCGCATCCGCCGGATCCGGCGGAGGTCCCCGTGGCGAAACGAGCGGCTGCCCTCCCGGGCCACCGATCCCAAGGTCGCCGCCACGTCCTCCGAGGTCAGGGGGGTTCCGTCGGAGAAGCGCAGCCCCTCCCGGAGGAGGAAGCGGTAGCGGGTCGGCTCCAGGCGCTCCCAGCTCTCCGCCAGGTCTCCCACGGGCGAGCCGTCGGCGTCGAACCGGACCAGGCCGGCGTGCAGGAGAGAGTGGACCCGGCGCGAGCTCTCGTCGCTGCCGTACCGGGGGTCGAGATCCCGCGGGGTACCCTCCAGGCAGACACGGAGGACCTCGGGTTCCTCGCCGGATCCGGTGCAACCCAACAGCAACAACGGCAGGAGCACGCATCCCGCCAGCGTTCTCATCGATCGTCCCCCGTCCCGCGTCGTCACGCGCGCGGTGCCTTGCGGAATGGTACACGATGCCGGACACGGTCGGGATGGAAGGGGGTGCTCCTCGCCATGCTCCTGGCCCTCTTCCCGGCCCTCCCCCCGGCACAGGAGGGCGATGATGCCAGCCTGCGGGCGATCCAGGAGGAGATCGAGCGCCTGCGCGGCGAGCTGGCGCGGTTCGATGACCGGGAGGCCGGGATCGTCGCCACGCTGGAGCGGCTCTCCCTCGAACGGTTGCTCCTGGAGGAGCAGGTGCGGGCGCTGGAGCTCGAGCGGGTGGCGACGGAGCGCCGGGTGGGGGAGGCGCGGGTGCGTGCCGACCGGCTCGAGGCCCGCATGCGGCAGGAGCGGGTCTATCTCGCCGCCGCGCTGCGCCAGGCCTACAAGCTCGGCCGCCTCCGGGAGTTCCGGCTCCTGCTGCAGGTCCGGAGTCCGGAGGACCTGGCTCGCGCCCACCGCTACATCGCGGCGTGGACCCGCGCCGACGCCGATCGCCTCGACCGCTTCCGCCGGACGAGCGCCGCGCTCGAGGCGGAGGAGGCGTCCCTGGCCCGGCGGCTCGAGGAGCTCGCGCGGATCCGCCAGGAGGGAGACGAGCGGCGGGAGGAACTGGAGCACAATCGCGTTGCCCAGGAGCGCGCGCTGCAGCGTCTGGAGCGGGAGAGGGAGGCGGGGCGGGAAGCGGTGGTGGAGCTGGAGGAATCCGCCGCCCGTCTGGAGGCGCTCATCGCCTCTTTCCCCGACGGCACGCAGCGGCGGATCGACGGGAGGTGGATCGACCTGTACACGCTGCGGGGCCATCTGCCGTGGCCGGCGAAGGGCGAGGTCGTGGTGCCGTACGGGGACATCCGTCATCCGCGCTTCCAGACGGTGATCCCGCACCCGGGCATCGACGTGGCGCTCCCGGAGGGAACCCCGGTCTTCCCGATCTTCGGCGGCCGGGTCGTCTATGCCGACTGGTTCCGGGGCTACGGGAATACCGTGATCGTGGATCACGGTGGCGCAACCCTGTCGGTTTACGCTCACCTCCGGGTTCCGGCGGTCGCGGTGGGAGACTGGGTGGATCCGGAGACGACCCTCGGTCCGTCCGGTGCGACGGGCTCCCTGCGGGGGCCGACGCTCTATCTGGAGATCCGACACCGGGGGGAGACCGAGGACCCGCTGGACTGGCTGCGGCCGGTGCCCTGATGCCGGCCGGAAACCTCCGACGGGACAAACGGTCTCGAACGCTATAATATGACGCTCATGGGTCCGCCGTGACGCTCCCGGCCGTCACCGGGTGGCGGACGGGCCCGGGCATGGAACCGATGAACGACCACCGAAAGCCCCTGCCGCACCGGCACGGGCGCTGGATCGCCGCGGTCTGCGTGTTCCTGGTCGCGGCCGCGCTGGCTGGCCTGACGGCGGACCGGCTGCTGGCCCGCGACGGGACCTACTCGTACCTCCGTCTGTTCAACGAGGTGCTGCTGCTCGTCCGTAACAGCTACGTCGAGAAGGTGGAGATGGGGCAGGTCATGCACGGGGCCTACGACGGGCTCCTCGGGACGCTGGACCCGCAGACCGAGTACATCAGCCGGGAGCAGTACGCGCAGTTACAGCAGGGCGAGCCCTCCGCGGAGGTCGGGATCGACCTGAGCCGTCGAGGCGGCTACCTGTACGTGGTCTCCGTGCTGCCCGGCTCACCCGCCGACGACGCGGGGATCCGGGGCGGGATGCGGGTCCGTCGGATCCAGGGGCGCTCGACCCGGGAGCTGACGCTCACCGATGCGGAGCTCATGCTCCGCGGCCGGGCCGGCGATCAGGTCACGCTGCAGCGGTTCCCCGGCGGCGAGGAGCCGGAGGAGATCACGCTGACCCTGCGGCCGGTGGAGCTGCCGATGCCCCGGCTGGAGCGGGAGGGCGATGCCGCCATCCTTCGAGTCGGCTCCCTGGTGCCCGGCGCCGCGCAGGCCATGCGAGAGGCTCTCGGCGGGCTCGCCTCCTCGGACACGCTGCTCGTCGACCTGCGCGGGGTCTCCCGCGGCGACTATGACGAAGCGGTGGCGGCGGCCTCGCTGTTCCTCGGGAGCTCGGAGGTCGGGGCGATCCGCGGCCGCAGCGGGGAGGAGAGGGCCCTGAAGACCCGCAGGGAGCGGGGGACGGCGAATCCCGCGCGGATGGCGGTCTTGGTGGACCGTGGCACCGCGGGCCCGGCGGAGCTGCTCGCCCAGGCCCTCCGGCTGCGGGGGGAACGGGAGCTGCTGGGAGGCCGCACCTTCGGGCGAGGGACCCTGCAGGAGCTGATCCCGTTGAACGACGGAGGCTACCTGCGCCTGTCCGTGCAGCGTTGCCTCGACGCCGAGGGCAATGCCTGGGACGGCTCCGGGCTGACGCCCGACCACGTCCTGGAGCAGGGAGAGGACAGTCCTTCATGGATCGCGCAGGCGCTGGAGATCCTGGAGGCACCGGTCGCGGAGCGTCCCGCGGCATGAGCGTGGGCTCTTCCCCCCTCGCGCTGCCGCGACTCGCGCTGGCGCTGGTCCTGCTGGGCGCGGCCTCGGGGCTCCTCGCCGCGGAGGTCGACCCGGCGGCGGCAGGAGGCGCGTACTACGAGTACTCGCTGGCGCAGCGGGAGCGCTTTCAGCGGAACTACCTGGACGCGGTGACCCACCTCAAGAATGCGGTGGCCCTGGAGCCGGAGTCGGTGGACCTGCACCTGGAGCTCGGCCGCCTCTACTGGCTGCTCGGGAACCGCGTGAACGGATTCGAGCGGAACGCCATCGCACAGGGTGAAGAGGCGGTCCGGCTCGCCCCGGACAGCCTCGACGCCCAGCGGTTTCTGGCGTCGGTCTACACGAC
>JASFRI010000270.1:0-6030 GCA_050115015.1 Acidobacteriota bacterium | reverse complement strand
GCCTCTTCGAACAGGCTCGTGGCTCGATCGAGATCTCCCATGGACATCATCGCCAACCCTAGGCGGTTCAAGATCGAGAGTGTGATTCTGTTGTCGCTGATCGGTCGTAGCAAATCCAAAGCGAGGGAGTAGCACTTGATAGCCTTGTGTACCCGCCCAAGGTTGTAGTGGCCTAACCCGAGCACCTGTAGCGAATCTGCTTGACCCGCGATCGCCCTGGAATCTTGCGCGATCTTGAAAGCTGTTCGCGCGAATTGCATCTGAATCTGATAATCGGCGAGCTTGCGCGCGGATTCCGCCAATCCGAGATAGGCGGTCACCAACCGCTCGGCATTCCCCGAAGCCTCAGCGAGCTGACGCATCTCCTCGTATCGTTTCCGTGCCTGATTGACCTTCCCTTGAACGAGGTAGATCTCCCCCAAACTCCCCAGAGCATCCCAGCGCACCGGATCATCGTCGGCGGTGTAGTACTTCAGGGCCTGGAGGTAGAAGTAGCAGGCTTCCTCGTTCGCGTACAGGCGGCGGGCCTTGGTGGCAGCGCGGACACAGTAGCGCGCGGAGCGATCGTCGTCGCCGGCCTGGATGAAGTGATAGGCCATGCGCTCGATCTGCTCCTCACCGTCGGAGCCGTAGCGTTCCTCGAGGGCGGTGCCGGCGGTGCGATGGATGCGCTGACGCTCCTCGCCGCCGACGGCGCGCTCGACCAGCTCCCGCGCCGCGTCATGGGCGATGGCGAATCGCTCCTCCGGCGGCTCGCCGTAGCGGACGACGAGACCGCGATCCGTCAGCGCCTCGAGCACCTCCTCCAGGGCGCTGCGCTCCCCGAGCCGCCTGCCGCTGCCGCCGCGCGGGGGTCCGTGGCTCGTGGTGGAGCTGTCTCCGTCGGCAGCGGGCGCGTCCGCCACCCCGTCGCGCGCAGCGGTCTCGAGGATGGAACCCGTGGCGGCCGCCGCCGCGAGGCGAGTCGTGTCCGTGCCCTCGCCATGTCCCGCCGCCACGAAGGCTGCCGCGTTCGTGCCCGCGGCACCCTCCGCCGAGACCCGATCCGCCGCGTCCGTACCCGCGCTACCGTCCGCTGTCGCCCGATCCGCCGCGCCCGCGCCACCCGTCGTTGCCGCCGTCCGCTCGCCACCCTCTGTGCCCGCCAGGCTCGCCGGGGCCGCCTCCTCCCCACTGCCGGCGGCCGCCGCAACGGTGGCCAGCAGCTCCGGATCCACGGCCCGGTCCAGCAGCGCCAGGGCCTGGAGGACGTGGCGCTCGCGATCGCCGGTGCGGGCGATGCGGCGCTCGAGGGCCTGGGCGATGCCGGCGGGCCGGGGGCGGCGGCGCAGCCGCTCCTCGTCCCAGCGCCAGGTGCCGTTCCGGCGGGTGAGCAGGCCCTCCTCCACGAGGTCGCGGAGCATCTCCATCACGAAGAACGGGTTCCCCGCGGTCTCCCGCAGGAGGTGCGCGGCCAGCTCCGGGGAGGGCGCGGGCAGGGCGAGCGCGGACCGGGCGAGCTCGGCGACGGCCTCCTCGTCCAGCCGTTCCAGCGCGATGCGCAGGACGGAGCCCTCGCCTCCCTCCCGCTGGAGCGTGTCCTTCAGCCAGAGGGCGCGGTTCTCCGCCGGGCGGGCGGTCGCGGCCAGGGCGATGCGGCCCCGCGCGCGGTTCCGGAGCAGGTATTCCAGCAGGTCCGCGCTGGCGTCGTCGGTCCAGTGCAGGTCCTCGATGGCCAGCAGGAAGGGCTCGGCGCGGCTCACCGCGAGCAGGAACGTCCCGACGGTGTCGATCAGCCGTAGCCGCTCGTACCGCGGCTGGAGCTCGGCGGATGGCTCTACCGGATTCCGGAACGCCCGCGGCACGACCTTCACCACCTCGGGGCCGCAGCGCTCGATCAGGCCGACCTCCTCCCCCTCCTCGCCGTCCTTGCCGGTGCGCAGGCCGCGGTCCTCGGCCAGGTCGACCGCCCAGCGGAAGAGCTCCAGGAAGGCCCCGAAGGGCTCGGCGCCGGTCTCGTGGCAGGAGCCCTGGTGCACGCCGAGCCCCCGCTCGCGCGCCCGATCGCCGAGCTCCGCGAGGAGCCGGGTCTTTCCGATCCCTCCCTCGCCCAGGATGAGGGCGAGGCCGTGGCCGTCCTTTCCCCGTGGATGCCCGTCGAGGAACTCGAGGAGCGCCCGGGTCTCCCGGTCCCGCCCGACCATCGCCGGTGGGCGCAGGCCCCCGGAGGGTGTGTTCGACGAGGCGTCACCGGCGGACGCTTCCTCATCCTCCAGGCGATCGGCGAGCTCCGTGGCGGAGGCGAACCGGTCGGCGGGGTCCTTCATCAGCAGGCGCGTGACGATCTCGGCCAGCTCCGCGGCGACGCCGATCCGATCCCGGTCGAGCGGCCGGGGCGTCTCCTCCAGGTGCCCGCGCAGGGCCGCGGCGGGGTCGGAGACGTCGAACGGGAGGGATCCGCTGAGGATGCGATACAGGAGGATCCCGACGGCATAGAGATCGGCCCGACCGTCGACCTTCCCCCCGCGCAGGATCTCGGGCGCGGCGTAGGCGAGCGTGCCTCCCTCGGGGCGGTCTGATCCGTCGATGAGCCGCGCCAGCCCGAAGTCGAGGATCTTGATCACGAGCCCGTCCTCGGCTTCGTCGCTCGAGCGGACCACGAGGAGGTTCGAAGGCTTGAGGTCGCCGTGGACGATCCCCTGACCGTGCAGGTACGCGAGCCCGCGACAGAGCTGCGCGAGCAGGCCGCGGAGCCGGGAGGGGGGGAGCAGGCGGGACGCCTCGACGAGGTCGGTGCCGTCGACCCACTCGAGCGCGAGATACGGCGGCCCCTCTTGCGAGAGCGTGCCGTGGCCCAGAAGCCTCACCAGGGAGGGATGCGCCAGCTTCTGGAGGATGGCGAGCTCGTTGGAGAGCGTGTCGTCGCCCGGACGTCGGAGGATCTTCAGCGCAACCCGGCCGCCGCCGTCCCGGACCGCCTCGGCGAGGTACACCTGCGCCGAGGATCCCTCTCCGACCAGCTCCACCACACGGTATCGATTGTCGACCAGCGTGCCGCGACCGAGGTTCAAGCCAGACTCCCCGCATCCGGCTGCCACACCCTTGCTTCTCAATGTAGGCGTGACGGCACCTGTTACAAGCGGAAGTTCGGCTTTCTTCGCTGCTTACGATTCTGGAGCCGGCGGATCCGCGACACCGTGGACGGAAGGTGGTCACTGTGCGCGGGAACGGTCCGTCCGGTGTTACACCCTCGACCTCACCTGGAGGTCGGCCGCCACACGCGGCGGCCTGCCATGCGCAACTCGTTTGCAGGCGAGGGGCCACACCTGGCGGTTTGCCATGCCCAACTCGCCTGCAGGCCAGAGGCCACACCTGGCGGCCCGCCATGCACAACTCGCCTGCAGGCCAGGGGCCACATCTGGCGGCCTGCCATGCGCAACTCGCTGCAGGCCAGGGGCCACTCGTGGCGGCCTCCGATGCGGAGTTCGCCTGCCGGCCGAGGGCCGCACCTTGCGGCGTCCGGCGCGTCGAGCGCGCGACGACATGCCGGCGAGGAGAGCCCGGTCAGGGGCGGTCCGCCATGGCCCGCACGGTCGAGCCGGTGGTGATCATCATCAGGCCGACGAAGAGGAGCTTGACCCCGAGCAGGATGCCGATCGCCAGCGGCCCGGACAGCGGGAACTGCGACCAGATCATGATGCCCAGCAGGATCGAGATGATCCCGCCGAACCCCATCCATCCCCGTCCCGCACCCGATGGAAGCCGGAACGCCACCGCCAGCTCGAAGACGCCGTCCACCACGAGGTAGACCGCCAGCGCGACGGTCAGGAGGCCGGACGCGAGGATCGGATCCGTCAGCAGCGCCAGCCCGCAGAGGAGGGTGAGCACGCCGATCCCGAGGGACAGCAGCCCCTTGCCGATGCTGCCGGCGCGCAGGGCCCAGACCATCCGGGCAGCACCGGCCACGGCCACGAACGCGCCCACCAGCAGCACGACGGAGAGCCCGGTGACGATGGGCGCCAGCATGGCGAGGAGTCCCAGGACCATGGCCGCGACGCCGTAGAGGGTCATGTTCTTGCCGGCGGCGGCCGCGGCATCCGGGGTTGCGCTCATGGTGTCCTCCTTTCACGGTGGGCGATGGAAGCCGTCCCTGGTCCCGCGAGGCTGGACCACCACGCTGATGGCTCCACCGGCGACCGTCCCCCATTCTACGCCGTGGGGGCCGGCGACGAGACCACGGCCGAAAGCTCTCATGCCGCGGGAGATCCACGGATGGCAGCTGCCGCAGGCGGGTCTGCCTGCCCCGGGGCCCTGCCGGACCGGCCGCAAACGTGCCCTTCCATCCACCGATTTTTGCTAGACTCGCCGCGCCTGCCACCTGGACGAGCCACAAAACTAAGAGGCCGGCCGAAGAATCTGATGCCGCCTGTTGCAAGCGCCATGGGCCTGGATTTCCGGCGCCGAGACGCAAGGCGATGCTCCATGTCCACAGTCCGGAGGAACGCATCGTCGAGGAGTGGGAACCGAGAGGACAGGCCCATGCCGCCGCAACCCAAAGGGCCGGTGGGTGTTGCGGGCGGACGGCAACCGACTCTTCGGCCGGGACTCCAGAGTCGCAGGGAGGTCGGGACGCTCCGGTATGAGCGAGGGATCCCGAGGGGATAGCGCGTCGCCCGGCCGCATCGGCCGTTACGAGATCCTCGAGGAGCTCGGGCGGGGCGGCATGGGTGTGGTGTATCGCGCCCGCGACGTCGACCTCGACCGGATCGTCGCCCTGAAGCGGCCGCTCGTGGACGAGGGCGCGGACCCCGGCAGCAGCTACGAGCGCTTCCGCCGCGAGGCGAGGGCCGCCGCGAAGCTCTCGCATCCCAACATCGTCCCGATCTACGAGGTCTTCGAGGAGGACGACGTCCCCTGGCTGGCGATGGAGTACGTCGAGGGGAGCAGCCTCCGGGAGCATCTGGCCGCGAGCCGGGGACCGCTGCCGGTGGACGAGGTCCTCCGGCTGGGGGAGGACCTGGCCGCGGCGGTCCAGGCGGCCCACGCGGGCCACGTGCTGCACCGCGACATCAACCCGAACAACATCCTGATCGGCAGGGACGGCCGCGCGCTGGTGACGGACTTCGGGCTGGCCCGGTTCCACGTCCCTCCGGAGGAGGCGTCCGAGGCCTCCACCCTCAGCGACGTGGCGACCCGGTCCGGCGCGATCCGCGGGACGCCCGGCTACATGTCCCCGGAGCAGGCGCTCGGTCGGCCGGTGGATCGACGCACGGACGTCTTCTCCCTGGGCACGGTTCTCTACGAGATGTGCACCGGCCGCCAGGCGTTCTCGGGATCCGCGCAGGGGGACGTCATCGACGCGATCCTCCACCGCGAGGTGGACGCCATCGCGCGGTTCAACTACGCGGTGCCCGACGAGCTGGAGCGGATCGTCCGCAAGTCGCTGGCCAAGTCCGCCGACGAGCGCTACCAGGATGCCCGGGACCTTCTCGTGGACCTGAGGACGCTGCGCCGGAAGGGCGTCGCCCCGGGGCCCGTCCCGGGCCCGCCGCGGCCGCGGCGCCGATCGACCCTGTCTCTCGTCCTCGGGGCAGCCTTCGTCGGGCTGATCGTCCTGGCGTGGCTGCTGCGCGGGGAGCCGGCATCGGTGACGGTCCCGCCCGCCCGCGCGGCGGTGGCGGTGCTGCCGTTCGCGGATCGCACCGGGGAGCCCGACGGGGATCTCCGCGCCGCCATGGTGGCCGACCTGCTCGGCGCGCGCCTGGCCGACTCCGAGGGGTTCCGGGCGCTGGGCTCCCGCCGGACCGCCGAGATCGCCCGGGCCGTGGACCCCGAGGACCCGCCGGAGGTCGTGCTGGCGCGGTTGCGCGAGGCGGCCGCCACGGATTGGGTGATCCTCGGCAGCCTCTACCTCGAGCAGGATACGTGGGTCGCGACCGGGGAGGTTCACGGCCCCGACGAGGCGCCGGGGACGTTCCGGGCGGAGGCGGCCACCTCGGTGGCGCTGGTCAGCGCGGCGCTGCCGCAGGTGCTGGCCCTGCTCGGCGCCGG
>JASFRI010000269.1:0-6061 GCA_050115015.1 Acidobacteriota bacterium | reverse complement strand
ATGTAGAACCGCACCGGGATCACATGGCCGGACATGCTTCAGTGCCTCCCTATGAGGTACAGCAGCGGGAACAGGAAGATCCAGACGATGTCCACGAAATGCCAGTAGAGCCCGGTCATCTCCACGGGATTGTAGTAGTCGGGCGAGAACCGCCCCTTGACGGCCCCCACCAGCAGCCAGATCAGCAGCCCCGCGCCGACGATCATGTGCAGCGCGTGCAGGCCCGTCAGCCCGAAGTACAGCGAGTAGAAGAGCTGCACCTGGCCGGCGTGCGGTCCCTGGAACGAGAAGTGCGGGCCGGGGACCAGATGGTGCTCGAACTTCGCGTGGTACTCGACACCCTTCACGCCGAGGAACGTGGAGCCCAGAATCAGCGTCAGGATCAGCATCACGACGAGCTGGCGGCGACGACCCATCTGGGCGGCGTGGACCGCGAGCGCCATCGTCAGGCTGCTGAGCAGCAGGACGGCGGTGTTCGCCGCGCCGAGCGTGACGTCCAGCTCGTGGCTCGCCTCGGCGAAGGCCGCGGGGTACTGGACGCGGTAGACGCAGTAAGCCGCCAGGAGACCGCCGAAGAACAGGATCTCCTGTACGATGAAGACCCACATCCCGAGGCTGGCCGACTCGTACTGCTGCGAGGCGTCCTCGAACTGGTGCGCCACATGGGCGGCGTGCGCGTCAGGCAACTTTCTTCGCCTCCCTGGCCGGATAATCGTAGGCCTCTTCGGTGACCACCGGGATCTCGTCGAAGTTGTGCTGCGGCGGCGGCGAGGGGGTGGTCCACTCCAGCCCGGTGGCGTCGAACGGGTTCTCGGACGCCTTCTTGCCGTACCGCATCGAGTAGATCAGGTAGAACAGCGGGAGCGCGTACCCGACGCCGAGGATGGACGCCCCCGCACTGGACATGACGTTGAGGACCTGAAACTCGGGAGGATACACGTGGTAGCGGCGCGGCATCCCGAGGTAGCCCAGGAAGAACTGCGGCAGGAACGTCAGGTTGAACCCGAGGAAGATGACCACCGCCGAGATCCGGCCCAGGAACTCCGAGTAGAGCCGGCCGGTCATCTTCGGCCACCAGAAGTGCAGCCCTCCCAGATAGCCCATGATCGCGCCTCCCACCATGATGTAGTGGAAGTGCGCCACCACGAAGTAGGTGTCGTGAACGTGGATGTCCACCCCCAGGGTCGCGAGGAACAGCCCGGTGAGGCCGCCGATGGTGAACAGCCCCAGGAAGCCGTAGGCGTAGATCATCGGCGTCTGGAAAGAAATGGACCCCTTGTAGAGGGTCGCCGACCAGTTGAAGACCTTCACCGCCGAGGGGATCGCCACCAGGAACGTCAGCACCGAGAACACCAGGGAGGCGTACGGCGACTGGGCGGTGGTGAACATGTGGTGGCCCCACACCAGGAACCCGAGCAGGGCGATGGCGAGGCTCGAGATGGCGACGAAGGAGTAGCCGAAGATGCGCTTCCGCGAGAAGCAGGCGACGATCTCGCTCATGACCCCCATGGACGGGAGGATCATGATGTAGACGGCGGGGTGCGAGTAGAACCAGAAGAGGTGCTGGAACAGCACCGGGTCGCCCCCCAGGGCGGGATCGAAGAAGCCCAGCCGCAGCATCCGCTCCGCCCCCACGAGCAGGATCGTGATGGCGACCACCGGCGTCCCGAGGATCTGGATGATGGCGGTGGCGTAGTGCGCCCAGACGAACAGGGGCAGGCGGGACCAGGTGAGGCCCGGGGCCCGCATCCGGTGGATCGTCACGATGAAGTTGAGGCCGGTGAGGATCGAGGAGAACCCGGTGATGAACACCCCGACCGCCGTCGCCATGACATACGTGTTCGACCACGAGGAGCTGTACGGCGTGTAGAACGTCCAACCGGTGTCGACGCCACCATGGATCAGCGCCCACAGGGTGAACGCCGCCCCGGCGACGTAGATGTACCAGGACAGCAGGTTCACCTTCGGGAAGGCCATGTCCCGCGCCCCGATCATGAGGGGGATCAGGAAGTTCCCCAGCACCGCCGGTATCGACGGGATCAGGAAGAAGAAGATCATCAGGACGCCGTGAGCCGTGAACATCTTGTTGTACGTCTCCGACTGGACCAGATCCCCGGCGGGGGTGAGCAGTTCCATCCGGATCGCCACGGCGAACAGGCCTCCCAGCAGGAACATGAACGTGATGGAGGCCAGGTACAGGATGCCGATCCGCTTGTGGTCCGTGGTCAGGAGCCACGAGCGGACACCGTAGCTGACGTTCAGGTAGTTGATGCGGGACGTGTCCCTCGCCGTGCTCATGATGCTGGCTCCTCGGTCTCCTGACGGGCGCTCCTCGCGGTATCCTCCGTCTCCTCGTCGGTCAACGTCTTGATGTACTCCATCAGCTGCAGAACGCCCTCCTCGCTCACCAGCCCCCGGAACGTCGGCATGATCGGCTTGTAGTCCTTCACCAGCTGGGACGATGGGTCGAGGATCGACTGCCGGATGTACGACTCGTCCGCCGTCAGGACGGTGCCGCCCTCCAGGTGGACCTCCGAGCCGAACAGGTTGTGAAGCGACGGCCCGCGGGCCCCGGGATCCTCGTGGTGGCACGTGATGCAGCCCAGGTTCGTGAACAGCCGCTCCCCGGCGGAGGCCATCGAGATGCCGGCATCGCCGCTGAGCCACGCCTGAAAGTCCGCCGGCTCCATGACCTCCACCCAGCCGATCATCTCCGAGTGCTTCGTCCCGCAGTACTCGGTACAGAAGAGGTGGTAGCGGCCGGGCTTCGTCGCCTCGAACCAGGTTTCGGTGTAGCGGCCGGGATACACGTCCATCTTGATCCGGAACGCAGGGACGAAGAAGCTGTGGATCACGTCCTCGGAGGTCATCAGGAGCCGCACGGGCCGTCCCACCGGGACGTGCAGCTCGTTGATCTCCCGCCTGCCACCCGGGTGTTGCAGCTTCCACATCCACTGCTTGCCGACCACGTGCACGTCCATGGCCTCGTCGGGAGGCCGCTTGAGGCTCATGTACACGTGGGCCCCCCAGCCGAAGATCACCATGGCCAGGGCCAGCGGGATCAGGGTCCAGATGAGCTCCAGTGCCAGGGATCCGTGGACCGGGACGGCCTTCCGCGTTCCCCCGCGGCTCCGGTAGCGAATTCCGAACCAGACGACCAGGGTGGCGATCAGCAGGGAGAAGAAGAGCGTGATGGCGACGAGGAAGAGGAACAGCGCGTCCACCTTCCCCGCCGACGTGGCGGCCCGGGCTGGCCAGAGCGGGAGGTCCGTCCAGAAGGAGGTCTCGTTCATGCGACCCCCCGATGCGTCCGGCGGAACTCGCGGATCCGGTGGCCGGCGATGAAGACGACCAGGAGGAGCACGGTCAGGGCGCCGGCGCCGCGGATCACCCGGGTGATGGCCACGCTGTACTTCCCCGTGGCGGGGTTGTACGGGAAGCACCAGAGGATGACCTGGTCGACCACGGTCCCGATCTTGTTCTTGGAGGACTCGATGAGGGCCAGGCGGACGTCCCGGGGCGGGTACTCCACGCCGTAGAAGTAGCGCGAGAGCCGGCCGTCTGCGGTCACGATCATGATCCCCGCGGCGTGCGCGAACAGGTCGGTCTCGGGGTCGTAGCGGTACTGGAAGCCCACGGTCTCCGCCAGCCGTCGGATCGACTCCTCATCGCCGGTCAGGAAGTGCCAGCCGCCCTCGGTGCCTTCCCTGCCGTAGCGATCCACGTAGCTCCGCTTCTTGGCCGCCGCCAGATCCGGGGTCTCCCCGGGATCGATGCTCACCGCAACCACGTCGAACTGTTCCCCCGCGTTGAACTCCAGCACGTCCAGGCTCTGCACGAGGCCCGTCAGGACCTGGGTGCAGAGCATCGGGCACTCGTAGTAGACCAGCGCCAGGATCATCGGGCGACCGCCCGAGATCTCCCTGAGGTTCACCGGCTGGCCGGTCTCGTCCCGGAACACGAGGTCCGCGGGGATGGTCTCGTCGAGGTGCTGGACGATCTCGATTCCCTCGAGTCCCGGCGGCGCGGTCTGGGCCCGGGCGCTGCCCGCCAGGAGCACCACGGCAATCGTCGCGAGGGTCAGCATCCTGCGGGTCATGGCGCGCTCCGTCGCCCGTCCTGCCCCGTCGCCTCGTGGGGCAGGCCGCGCTCGAGGGTGAGGTCGATGGCCCTCTCGATCGGGATGTGCACCGTCCCCGTGACCTCGTCCAGCCACCCGTATCCCTGCAGGACGACGTCCTCCTCGGCGCGCAGCTCGCGCAGCGGCCGCGTGGGATGGGTCGCCAGACGGGGCTCGGGCGGCTGTGTCTCCCCCTCGGGGCGCAGGGCGGAGGGGGGCGGCTGACGGGCGGCCTCCGCCTCCGACAGGGAGTCGTAGAGGCCACGCATCGTGACGAAGGCCAGGAGGCAGAGGATCACGAGGCCCAGGCCGATCCACACCGCGAGCTTCAGGCTCGCATCCCGGGTCTCGTATCCCGGATTGCCGGACGGGATGTTCTTATCCGGCTGCATTTCCGAGCACCTCCCGCAGATAGGGATCGCCCACCGGCAGCAGCGGCCGGCGGGTCAGCTGCCACAGGAAGAACGAGACCCACAGCCCACCCAGGCCGGCGACCACCGTCAGGTCCATCCAGTGCACCCCTGCGCTCTCCGAGAAGGCCGGCGCGGTGAGCCAGTAGACGTCCACGACCCGCATGGCGATGACCAGGATCGCGATCCGGCCGAGCTTCCGGGAATCCCGCTTCCGGGTCCGGGACAGCAGCAGCAGGAACGGCAGCGAGAACTGCAGCAGTACCAGTGCCATTCCGAGCCATCCCCAGCCCCCCTGCAGGCGCCGGAGGTAGTAGGGGATCTCCTCCGGGAGGTTGCCCGCCCAGATGATGAGGAACTGGGAGAAGGCGAAGTAGGCCCAGACCATCACGAACGTCAGGAGAAGCTTCCCGAGGTCCTGGAATCGATCCGCCGTGACCAGGAGGCGCAGCGGGCGGCGCGGCGCCAGCAGGATGGCGATGGCGATGCAGAACGACATGGCCGCCAGGGCCTGGCCGGAGACCAGGAGAAAGCCGTAGATGGTGGAGAACCAGTGGGGTTCCAGCGACATCATCCAGTCCACCGACGCGAAGGTCATCGTGAGGACGTAGAGCACGATGCCGGGCCCGCTGATGCCCTGCATCTTGCGGGTCCATTGCACGTCCGGATCCCCGTCCTGCCGGGCGGACCACCGGTTCAGCAGGGTGGCCAGCAGGATCCAGATCCCGAAGTAGGCGACGAACCGCACGGTGAAGAAAGGGATGTTGAGATAGGCGCTCTTGTGCTGGAGAAGCTCGTCCGCCGCCACGACCTCCGGGCGGGACCAGATGTACAGGTGGGGCATGCCCGCGAGGATCGGCAGGAACGCCACGGCCATCAGCGGCAGGGTGCGGGTGCCGGACTCCAGGATCCGGCGCAGGCTGATCCCCCAGCGGCCGCCGGTCAGGTGCTGAAGCATCACGATCCCGAGGCACCCCAGGGGGAACCCGACCCAGAAGACGTAGGACCACAGGTACGAGCGGAAGAACTGTGCGGGGTCCAGGAACCAGCCCGCCGCGCTGGCCAGGGCGCCGACGATCCCGGTCCCCAGGGCGATCCGCCGGGCCCGGTCGATGCTCTCGGGCATGCGCTGGAGATCGTCGGTCATGGCTCCACCCTCTCGGAGAGCAGGCGGGTGCGCTCGGCATCCGGGACGTCGTCGATGGTCGCCCCCTGGCTCAGCTGCAGGGCCCGCACGTAGGCGACGATGGCCCAGCGGTCCCGGACGGGGATCTGGGCCGCATAGGGCGGCATGCGGCCGAAGCCGCGGGTGATCACGTCGAAGAAGTAGCCCGCGGGCGCCTCCCGGAGCCGGTCGACATGGAACGACGCCGCCTCGGGAAAGCCCCGGCGCACCACCATGCCCCGGCCCGTCCCGAGCCGGTCGTGGCAGGGGGAGCAGAAGATGTCGAAGCGCTCGTGACCGCGGTCCATGAGGGCCCGATCCACCGGGAAGGGGAACCGGTCGGCCGGCTCGCCGTTCACGGTGCCG
>JASFRI010000268.1:0-6064 GCA_050115015.1 Acidobacteriota bacterium | reverse complement strand
TCGGCGACCTGATGTTCGGGAAGGTCGTCTACATCGGGCAGCACAGCTCCATCGAGAACCGGCACGGACACCTGCACATGCCGAACGACGGGGCGCGGGCGCTGTTCGTCTACGGCAAACTTCAAGTGCCGGACTTCTTCGAGGGGTTCGTCCCGGAGGAGCACCAGGAGGAGGTGGATCTCCTGGCGCGTTCCGGGGTGATCGGGGCCATGCGGGTGAAGAACGCGAACATCAAGGACCCGACGCGCATCCGGGTGCTCGGTGGTGGACGCCGACGGGACCCCGCTCAACACGAAGCGGTTCTCCCTGGCCGACGCGCGACAGCCGTACGACCTCACCCGAAGGCGTGCCCGGATGGTCCTGGTCATCGGCACGTCGATGAACTCCGGGAAGAGCACCGCGGCCATCACGTGCTGCTGGGCGCTCTCGTCGATGGGCCACCGGGTGCGGGCGTGCAAGGTGACCGGGACCGCGTCGCTCAAGGACATCCTGCACATGCAGGACGGCGGCGCGCGGCCGGTGGCGGACTTCTCCTATCTGGGCCATCCGTCGACCCACATGCTCCCCGAGGACGAGGTCCTCGGCATCTTCCAGCGCCTGGACGGGCGCTTCGGGAACAACCCGGCGAACTTCTGGGTGGTGGAGATCGCCGGCGGGCTGCTGCAGCGGGAGACGGCGATGCTGCTGTCGAGCCCCGTGGTCCGGCAGCGCCTCCATCGCCTGGTGTTCACGGCGACGGACACCGTCGCCGCCATCGGCGGCATCCGGGTGCTCCGGGAGCGTTTCGGTCTGGTGCCGGACGCGATCTCCGGGCTCTGCGCCGCCTCGTCGCTGGGGGGGCGGGAGCTGCGGGAGTTCACGGACACGCCGGTGTTCAACAGCCGCGACCGGGACCTGCGGCAGCTCTGCGACCTGCTGCTGTAGCGCGCCTCGCGGTCACCCGTGCTGCGCCGCGGCGAGCCGGTAGCGATCCCGGCACTCCTTCGAGCAGAAGTGCACGGGCTGGCCGTCCACGGTCTCCACCAGGGCGATGTCCGCGGGCAGGAACGTGCCGCAGACCGGGTCGCGGTGGAGGTGCTGCGGCGGCGTGGGCGAGGGGGGCGCTTCGGGAGGGCGCTGCGCCCGCGGCGGGGCAGGGCGGAACATCCGGCCGGCGAGCCGCAGGATCCACAGGACCAGCAGTACCCAGAACAGCATCCGCAGCGCCCGGATCAGGAACATGCCTCCACCTTACCAGTCTTCCCGCCGCGCCGCGGCGTCATGAGGCCTCGGTTGTCTCGGCCGCCGTCTCCTCCGGAGCGGCGATCGCCTCCCAGCCCTGACCCTGCAGCCAGGCGTGGGCCCGATCGGCCTGCTCCTCCAGGACGAGGGCGTGGAGCTCGTCCCCCTTCCGCACGGCGACCGTGTCGTCCAGGGGCAGGAGCTTGCCGCCGCGGCGGATGGCCAGGGGGAGGAGGCTGTTGCGGGTCTCCTCGTCCAGGTGCAGCAGCTCCTCTCCCTCCCCGGGCTCCCGGCGGGTCCAGCGCTCGATCCGTGCGATCTCCCGCTCGAGGCGCACGATCCACAGATCGATGTGCCGCGGGACGCCGAACAGGACGCGGGCGCCGGCCGCCTCGACCATGTGCTCGGTGACGCTGACGTGGCCGCGGCGCAGCGCGACCCACACCCGGGGCACGCGGAATTCCTCCCTGGCCTTCCGGGCGAACAGCAGGTTGGCCTCGTCGTTCGCGGTCAGCGCGATGCAGGCCTCCTTGCCGGCGAGGTCCGCCCGGTACAGGACCGCCTCCTGGAGGCCGCTGCCGAACAGGACCCGCAGCCCTTCCTCCTCGGCCGCCTTGCAGGCATCGGGGCTGGAGTCCAGCAGGATCACCTCGTTCCCCGCCTCCACCAGCAGCCGCGCCATGGCCCGGGCGAGGTCGTTGGCCCCGAGCAGGACGTAGCCGGTGTTCGTCGGCCGGCGCAGTCCCAGGGCCCGGGCGATGAGGCCGCCCGACAGCCCCTGGACGAGCACGGTCATGCCGATCACCAGGAAGACCATCGCCTGGAGTGCCTCGCCGCCCGGAACCCCCGCCGCCACCAGGCTCTGGGAGAACAGGGAGGCGACCGCCGCCGCCACGATGCCCCTCGGTGCGAGCCAGCACAGGAACAGCCGCTCCCGGGCGTCCAGGTCGGACTTCCAGGTGCCGGCCAGGACGTTGAGGGGACGGACGACGAACATGAGGGTCAGGACGGTCAGCAGCCCCGGAATCCCGAGCTCCAGGACCTGCTCGACGCTGACGCTCGCCGCGAGCAGCACGAACAGCATCCCGATGAACATCGTCGTGAGCTGTTCCTTGAACTCCCGCAGGTCCCCGAGGGCCCGGGATCGGACGTTCCCGACCACCATGCCGGCGACGGTGACCGTGACGATGCCGCTCTCGTGGAGGATGCCGTCGCTGAGCTGGTACGCCAGCAGCGCGAAGGCGAGGGTGAAGACGTTCTCCAGCCCCTCGGGGACCAGGCGCTCGATCCGCAGCAGCGCCGCGATGAGGAAGCCGGTGGCGGCGCCCATCACCGCCCCGAGTACCAGGCGCGAGGCGGCATCCAGGGCGCCCACCGCCAGGGCCGCGCCCGAGGGACTGACCAGGACCTCGAAGGCGACCACCGCCAGGACGGCCCCGATGGCGTCGACCAGCACCCCCTCCGCCTCGAGGATCGTGGCGACGCTCTGCTTGACGCGGATGCGGCGCAGCAGGGGGGTGACGACGGTCGGGCCGGTGACGATCATCAGCGTCCCGAAGAGGATCGAGGGCCGCCAGTCCCAGTCCAGCAGGTAGCGCGCCGCCGCGGTGGCGCCCACGGCGGTCACCACCGCCCCGACGGTGACCAGGCGGCGGATGACCAGCCCCTCGCGGCGGATCCGCGGGATGCTGAGGTTCATCCCGCCCTCGAACAGGATCACCGCCACCGCGAAGCCGACCAGGGCCGGCAGGGTCGCGCCCAGCGATGCGGGCCGGACCAGGCCCAGGAAGTCCGGCCCCAGCAGCACGCCGCTCGCGAGGAGCACGACGATCCCCGGCACCCGGAGGTGCCGGGCCAGCGCCTGGGCCAGCATCCCGGCCGCCAGGGCCAGGGCGATGGTCAGGGACGGGTCGTCGAAGACCGGGAGATGCAAGTGCCCCGGGTCAGCCCCGATCCAGTTCCGCCAGCCGCTGGATCAGGTCGACCACCCGACATGAGTAACCCCACTCGTTGTCGTACCACGACACGGTCTTCACGAAGCCCTCGCCCGCGGACTGGGTACACGCGGCGTCGAAGATCGAGGAGTGAGGGTTGCCGATCACGTCCGAGGAGACGATCGGCTGCGTGCTGTACTCCAGCACGCCCTGGAGCGCGCCCTCCGCGGCCTTCCGCACCGCCGCGTTCACGTCCTCCGGGGTGGGCTCGCCGCCCAGCCGCACGCTGAGGTCCACCACCGATCCGTCGGGGACCGGGACGCGCATGGCCACGCCGTCCAGGCGCCCCTGCAGGTGGGGGAGCACCTTCCCCACGGCCTTGGCGGCGCCGGTGGTGGTCGGGATGATGTTCTGCGCCGCGGCCCGGGAGCGCCGCAGGTCCTTGTGGGGCACGTCGGCGAGGCGCTGGTCGTTGGTGTAGGCGTGCACCGTGGTCATGAACCCCTTCTCCAGCCCGAAGGCCTCGTCCAGGACCTTCACCAGGGGAGCGAGGCAGTTCGTGGTGCAGGAGGCGTTCGAGATGATCCGGTGCTCCTTCCGGATCTCGTCGTCGTTGACGCCGATCACCACGGTAGCGTCGACGGGGTCCTTCGAGGGCACCGTCAGGACGATCCGCCGGGCCCCGGCCTCCAGATGGGGCTGCAGGGACTCCCGGGTCCGGAACCGCCCGGTGGACTCCACCACCACGTCCACCTCCATCTTCCCCCAGGGGAGGGCGCCGGGATCCGGGGACTCCAGCATCCGGATCGACTGGCCGTTCACCACCATCACGTCGTCCTGGATCTCGACGGTGCCCCGGAAGCGGCCCATGACGGTGTCGTGCTGCAGCAGGTAGGCCAACGCCTGGTTGTCGAACAGGTCGTTGACCGCGACGACCTCCATGTCGTCCCGCTCCGTGAGGATCCGCAGGACGCTGCGGCCGATCCGGCCGAACCCGTTGATGCCGATCCGCGTGGTCATCGTCCCTCCTCCATCGCCACGATGCGCTCGATCAGGTCGACGACGCGGTTCGAGTAGCCCCACCCGTTGTCGAACCAGGCCACCACCTTCAGCAGGTCGTCGCCGAGGGTCATCGTCGACAGGGCATCGAATACCGCCGATTCGGGGCCCCGCACGTCCGACGAGACGATCGGCTCCTCCTCGTAGCGGACGATCCCCTTCAGCGGGCCGGCGGCGGCGGTCCGGATGATCTCGTTGATGGCCCCGACGTCGACCTTGCGGTCCGTCCAGGCCACCATGTCCACCAGCGAGCCGTCCGGGACCGGCACGTTCAGCGCCGTCCCCTCGATGCGGCCCGCCAGCTCGGGCAGGAGCTTGCCGAGGAGCGTCGGGGCGTTCGTCGCCGTGGGGATGATGTTCTCCGCCGCCGCCCGGCCGCGCCGCAGGTCGTTGTGGGGGACGTCCGCGAGGCGGTCCTGGTTCGTGTAGGCATGGACCGTGGTGAACAGCACCCGACGCAGCCGGAAGGTCTCGTGCAGGTAGCGGAGGATCGGCGCCACGCACTGGGCGGTGCTCGAGGCGTTGGAGATCAGCCGGTGCTCGGGCCGGAGCTGGTCCTCGTTCACCCCCATCACGACGGTGATGTCCGGCTCGTCCCGCGGGGGTACGCACAGGATGACGCGGCGGGCGCCGCGGTCCAGATGCCCCTGCAATGCCTCGCGGCTGCGGTAGCGGGCCGAGGCGTCGACCACCAGGTCGACCCCGAGGTCCCCCCAGGGCACGTCGCCGGGCTCCCGGCCGGAGAGCATGGTGACCCGCCTGCCGCGGCAGTAGAGGGCCCCGTCCCGCACGCGAACCTCGTCGGGAAAGCGCCCGAGGACGGTGTCGAAGCGCAGCAGGTATTCCAGGGCCTTGTGGTCGGCGACGTCGGAGATCGCCTCCACCCTGAGATCCTCCCGGCGGTACAGCAGTCGAAAGACGCTGCGCCCGATCCGGCCAAACCCCATGAGTCCGATCCGGTATGGCATCACGACCTCCTGAGTCTTCGCGCCCTCCCGCGGGCGGCGGTGGGGATACGTCGGGTGGATCCTGGACGAGACGGCATCTCGTTTCAAGGTCTCCAGAACGATCGGGTGAACAGCGCCGCGATGGCGTAGATCTCCAGGCGTCCCAGCCACATCAGCAGGACCATCAGCAGCTTCTCCGGCGAGCCGAAGAAGGCGTAGTTCGCGGTCGGACCGACGCGGGCCAGCCCCGGACCGATGTTCCCGATGGTGGCCGCCGACGCGGTGGCGGCGGTCAGGAGATCGTGGCCGCCGAAGCCCAGCAGCAGGGAGCCCAGGCCCCAGGCGCTCACGTAGAGGACGAAGAAGCCCAGCACGCTGCGGACGACGCCGTCGGGCACCGCCTTCTTCCCCACGAACACCGACAGGATCGCGTTGGGGCTGAAGATCGCCCGGACCTCGCGCATGGCCGACTTCACGCCGATGGCCATCCGCATGACCTTCATCGACCCGGCGGTGGAGCCGGCGCAGCCGCCGATGAACATCAGGATGATCAGGATCTTGCGGGAGCGGTCCGGCCAGAGGTTGAAGTCCGCCGTGGCGAACCCGGTGGTGGTGACCACCGACGCCACCTGGAACAGCCCGTCCACCCCCGCCCGGAAGGGGGAGGCCACCACGTCGGTCGCCACCAGGTTCCAGGTGACCAGCAGCGAGGCGACGGCGATGATCACGATGAAGAGCCGGAACTCCCAGTCCCGCAGCAGGTTCCAGCCACGTCCACGGAGCACCCCGTAGTAGAGGGAGAAGTTCGCCCCCGCCAGGATCATGAAGACGATCACGATCACCTGCACGGCGGGCCCGAAGTGGGCCACGGAGTCGTTCCAGGGGGAGAAGCCGCCCGTCGAG